>JBAPWU010000206.1:0-2238 GCA_049283855.1 Kineosporiaceae bacterium | reverse complement strand
GTCCAGGCCGGCCGGGCGGGGGTGCCGAGCTCGACCCGCAGCGGCATCGGCATGCCCACCACGACGCCGGCCGCGCGGCGGGCGGCCGGGGTGCATTCGAGCACCGGGCGGATGGTCGAGAAGTAGTCGCGCAGCTGGGTGCGGTCGTGGGCGACCTGGTCGGGTTCGAGGCCCACCAGCATGGCCGCGGCCACCTGCTCACCGATGTAGGCATCCTGCTCGGCACCGGTCAGCCGGAGCC
The DNA here is from genome assembly GCA_049283855.1 of Kineosporiaceae bacterium. Lineage (GTDB taxonomy): Bacteria > Actinomycetota > Actinomycetes > Actinomycetales > Kineosporiaceae > JADJPO01. Next base: position 1,997 of record JBAPWU010000206.1, on the reverse strand, counting down.
CGCCGCGGGTCACCACCTCGAGGAAGGAGGCGACCAGGCAGCAGTGCACCCAGGCGAGCAGTTGCGGGTCGTCGGCGGCGTAGGGCACGCCGTCCGGGGTCGTCCCGGTGACCTTGGCGTGGGTGGCGCGGACCCGGGATCCGGCCAGCATCGCCTCCGGCAGGGTGCCGAACGTGGTGACCCCGACGAACTCCGCCGTCCGGGTCAGCCGGCCCCAGGGGTCCTGGCTGTAGCTGGAGTGCTCGTCGATGGCGGCCATCGCGGCCGGGTGCAGCGCCTGCAGCAGCAGGGCGCGCAGGCCGGCCAGGCCCATCAACGGCTCCGAGTGCACCCGCCAGGTCACGCTGTCCGGGCCGAACAGGCCCGCCGACGCCCGCGCGGTGTCCGCGGGGCCGGGGTCGGCCTGACCTGGGGTGTCCATCCCCCCCAGCGTGGCCTGCCCGGGCGAAGATCGCACGGCCAACACCACGTCGGCCGGGAACGACCGGTGCCCTGGTGAGGGCAGAATGATCCCATGGGTCGAACCGTGGCTGTTGCCAACCAGAAGGGTGGCGTGGCCAAGACGACCACCGTCGCCTCGCTCGGAGCCGCTTTCGCCGAGCAGGGTCTGCGGGTGCTGCTGGTCGACCTCGATGCCCAGGCCTGTCTGACCTTCTCGTTGGGGGTCGATCCCGACGAGCTGGAGGTGAGCGTCAACGAGGTGCTCCTCGGCCAGGCGAGCGCGGCCGATGCCCTGATCACCGTGGCCGACGGCGTCGACCTGCTGCCGTCGGCGATCGACGTGGCGGGGCTGGAGGCGAACCTGCTCTCCCGGCCGGGGCGCGAGTTCGTGCTCCGCACGGCGCTCGAGGGCCTGGTCGGCACCTACGACATCGTCCTGCTGGACTGTTCGCCGTCGTTGGGGGTGCTCACCCTGGCCGCGCTGACCGCGGCCGACGAGGTGGTGATCCCGCTGCAGTGCGAGATGCTCAGCCATCGGGGGGTGGGCCAGCTGCTCGACACGATCGCCGACGTGCAGCGGCTGCTGAACCGGAACCTGCTCGTGCGCGGCATCCTGCCGACGATGTTCGACGGGCGCACCACGCACGCCCGCGCCGTCCTGGCCGATGTGGTCGAGCGGTACGGACTGCCGGTTCTGGAACCGCCGATCCCGCGTTCGGTGCGCTTCGCCGAGGCGCCCGCGGTGGGCCGATCGATCCTGGTCACCGCGGCGGGCTCGCGCGGTGCCGCCGCCTACCGGGACGTGGCCCTGGCCCTGCTGCGCTCCTGGAGGATCGGCCCCGGACGCCGCGCCGCGGGCCGCCGCGCCGCACCCACCCGCTGACCGACCGTGATCACTGCTCGGCGTCGAGGACGAAGCTCCATGAGGTCTCGAGGAGGGTGCGGTCGGCGGTCAGGAAGGTCAGCCCCTCGAGCAGCGCCTGGGTGAGCAGCATGCGATCGAAGGGATCGCGGTGGGCGAGCGTGATCCGCTCGAGCGCCTGAGTGTGTCGATGGCGGATGGGTAGCTCGGCGAAGCCGGCCTCCGCGATCTGTTGTTCGAGGTCCTCGGCACAGACCAGCTTCCCGAGACCCCGTTTGAGCTGCAGCTCCCAGGTCGTGGCAGCGGACACGTACGCCGTACGGCCTGGGGTGAGCAGGTGTGCCCTCGTGCGGGGACCGAGTCGATCGCTGCCGTCCAGCGCCCACAGCAGCACGTGGCTGTCGAGGAGGAGCGAGTTCACGAGCCCTCGAACAGGGCGGCGATCTCGGGGTCAGGTGCGTCGAACGATGCGTCGTCGTAGGCGAGGCGGCCCCGGAGGGAACCGAGCCTGAGCGGTTGGCGACTGTGCGGCACGAGGTCCGCGATCGGTGTGCCCGCTCGGGCGATGGTGATCGACTCGCCGGCCTCGACCCGTTCGAGCAGTCGCGACAGATGCGTCTTCGCTTCGTGGATGTTCACCACCGTGTCCATCCCAGCAGCCTGCCATGATGACTAGACTAAGTCTAGTCATCGT
>JBAPWU010000205.1:0-3386 GCA_049283855.1 Kineosporiaceae bacterium | reverse complement strand
TCCCCGCCCTGGTCGACGAGGGGGACGGCGCCGCGGTGCGGGTGCTCCCGACGGCCGCCGACCAGGCCGAGGCGATGCGCGCGGGGACCCGGCGCCTGCTGATCGAGAACCTGGGCCGGCCACTCACCCGGGTGCAGGGCCAGGTCGCGCACGTGCTGCCCAACGCCGAGCGCCTCGCCCTGGCCGCGAGCCCCTATCCCAGTACCACGGCACTGCTGTCGGACTGCCTGGACTGCGCGATCGACGACCTGGTCGAGACGAACGGCGGCCCGGCCTGGGACGGCGAGGCGTTCACCGCCCTGCTGGCCGCCGTGCGGACGGGGCTGGACGAGGCCGTGCTGGACGTCGTCCGGCTGGTCGCGCGGATCCTCACCGCCTGGCGGGAGGTGGACCGCGCGGTGTCGGCGACGTCGTCCCTGCCCCTGCTGCCGATGCTGGCCGACGTCCGCCAGCAGGTGGACGCTCTGGTGCACAACGGATTCGTGGTCACCGTGGGACGGCGCCGGCTCCCGGACCTGCTGCGCTACCTGCGCGGCATCCAGCGGCGACTGGAGCGGGCCCCGGAGAACGTGAACGCCGACCGGCAGCGGATGAGCCGGGTGGCGGCGATCCGCGAGGAGGTCGACGCGGCGCTCGCCTCGCTGCCACCGCACCGGCGCGGGGATCCCCCGGTGCAGGAGGTCCGCTGGATGCTCGAGGAGTTCCGGCTCAGCCTGTTCGCCCAGGGCATCGGCACCGCCTACCCCGTCTCGGAGCAGCGCATCCAGCGTGCCCTGCGACACCTGATCACCTGACCTGATTTGTCCCAGGACGTTCGGCCGCGGGCATGGGAGAGTACCGAGCATGAGTGACATCACCGTGCGCGTCCTGGGTGAGGCCGACTGGCAGCGCTACCGCGAGATCCGCCTGGCCGCGCTGAAGGACTCGCCCGAGGCGTTCGTATCCACCTACGAGGACGAGGCCGCGTTCGACGAGGCGCGGTGGCGATCCCGGATGACCGGGGCCCAGCGGCTCCTCGCCGAGGTCGGCGGCGCCGCGGTCGGCGTGGCCAGCCTGGGCGATGTGGACGGCGACAACCCTCATCTGATCCACCTGTTCAGCCTGTGGGTGGCCCCGGCGGAGCGTGGCACCGGGGTCGCCACCGCACTGGTCCAGGCCGGGGCCGACGCGGCGCGAGCGGGCGGGTACACCCATCTGGCCTACTGGGTCGGAACCGACAACGGCCGGGCCGTCGCCTTCGCGAGCGGATTCGGGTTCCGGCCCGCCGACAGCCGCCGCCCGATGCGGGTGGAGAACGAGGACGGCGGACAGGAGATCATGATGGTGCTGGCCCTGGGCGCCGACCGCGGCCAGCCCACGCCCTTCTGATCCCGACCCCGATGGCAGCGCGTCGGGAGCGGATCCGGGCCGAGGCGCCGCGGCCCGAGGAGAGCAGGGCGCTCGTCGTCCTGCTCAGGGGGATCAACGTCGGCGGGGCCAAGCGCCTGCCGATGGCCACGCTGCGCGACCTGCTGGCCGACCTCGGTGCGCGCGACGTGATCACCTACCTGCAGAGCGGGCAGGCCGTGGTCAGGCTCCCCCCGGACGACACCGACGACTTCGCGGCCCGGGTGCACGACGCCGTCCAGGACCGGCTCGGCCTCGACGTCGCCGTGCTGACCCGCACCCCGGCCGAACTGGCCGCCATCGCGGCCGCCAACCCCTACCCGCACCTGGTGGCCACCCCGAAACGGCTGCATGTGGTGTTCCTCGACCGGACCCCGGACGCCGAGCGGGTCGCCGCCGTCGGCCACCGGCACGGTGACGACGAGCTCACCGTGGGGGACCGGGTGCTCTACCTGGCCTTCAGCGCCTCCAGTCACGACTCACCCCTGCTCCCCGCGCTGCGTCGGATCGGTGGGGTGCAGACCGCCCGCAACTGGACCACCATGCTCAAACTGATCGGGCTGACCACCCCGGCGTGACGGCCCCGGCGTGACGGCCCCGGCGTGACGGCCCCGGATCGACGGCCCTGCGTGAACGTCGCTCAGGTGAACACCGGGTTCCAGGTGCCGGCCACGACGGCCGCCCACACCGCCACCGCGGCCACGGCGAGCCCGGCGAGAACCAGCACCACGTCGCCGGCCCCGACGCTGCTGGGCCGGGCCCAGGTGCGGGGCCGATCGGTGCCGAAGCCGCGGGACTCCATCGTGGTCGCCAGCACGCCTGCGCGCCGGATCGCGAGCACCAGGAGGGCGAACAGGCGGCCGCCGACGTCCCGAAGCCGTGCCACCGGCCCGCCGCCCCCGATCCCCCGGGCCCGTCGGGCCATGGTCAGGGCGGCCCATTCCTCGGCCAGCACCCCGAACAGCCGCATCGCGGCCAGCGCCGAGAGCACGAACCGGGCGGGCAGCCGGAGCTTCTGCCCCAGGGCATCGGCGAGGTCGGTCGGGTCGGTGGTGGCCAGCAGGACCACCCCGGGCAGCCCGATCGCCATCACCCGCAACGCGATCGCCAGGCCGGAGGTCACCGGTGACGCGGAGGCGGCGAAGACCGCTGTGGCCACCCCGGCCGGAACGGCGCCGACGAGGACGATCCAGCCTCGACGCAACAGCGCCCGGGCGGTCAGCCCGCACCAGGGCAGGGCGCACAGCTCCACGGCAAGGGCCACCCCGGCACTGGTCACATCCACGCTGAGCAGCAGGGCCAGCGAGATCACCAACGAGACGGCCAGTTTGGCCACCGGATTCGCCCGCGCGATCGGCGCGGCGGGGTTCACCCCCGCGTGACCGTCGAGCACCGAGACCATGCTCACGGCAGCTCCGCCATGGCCGGCGCCACCGGCGCTCCGCGATCCAGGCGCAGGACGTCGTCCGCCAGGGCGTCGACCAGCGCCTCGTCGTGGGTCACCACCACCAGGGCGGACCCGGTGGCCCGCAACGCGAGGAGCAGGCCGACCAGGTCGGACCAGGTGCGCGCGTCCTGACCGAAGGTCGGCTCGTCCAGCACCAGCACGGGCGGCCGGCAGGCCAGCACCGTCGCCACCGACAGCCGGCGCTGCTCACCACCGGAGAGGGTGAACGGGTTCGCCTGCGCGAGATGGGCCAGACGCAACCGGCCGAGCAGCTCCTCGACCCGGGCCTGCACCTGCGCCTCGGGCAGACCCATCCGGCGGGGGCCCACGGCCAGGTCCCCGGCACACGTGGAGGCCACGAACTGATGCTGCGGCTCCTGGAACACGCTGCCGATCCGGCTCACCAGCTCGCGGGCCCGCCACCGGTGCGGATGGGCCCCGCGCGGCGGGTCGAGGGCCGACGTCGCCACGACCTCACCCGCGGACGGCGCGACCAGGCCGGCCAGCGCGAGGGCGAACGAGGACTTCCCGCTGCCGTTCGCCCCGACCACCC
>JBAPWU010000204.1:0-1617 GCA_049283855.1 Kineosporiaceae bacterium | reverse complement strand
GAACCCGAGGCCGCCCTCCTCGAGCACGTCGTCGGCCGGGCCCGGCGCCGACGGGCCGATGGCCGGTGGCGTCGACGGCGTGGACGACGGCGACGGCGCCGGGGCGGTGGCCACGACGGTGGGGGCGCAGTCGATGGTGTGGGCGACCGCCGGTGTGCTGATGGCGGTCAGCAGCAGCGCGGCACCGAGCGGGACCGAGAGCAGGGCCGCGGCCGCGGCGGCGCCCAGTGCGAGGAGGAGTCTGCTCATCGTGGCGCGTTCAGGCCGCGGCGCCGATGGCGGTGTTGGTGTCCGCCAGGCGATGCTCGAGGGGGTGCAGCACGGTTTGGACCTGGAAGTAGCGGCCACCGACCACCCACAGGGCCCGGCCCCGGCCCTGTTTGGCCCAGCCGGTGACCAGGGTGACCGCGTGGGGGCTCAGACCGATCAGGTCCGCCAGCTCACGGGCCACGCCCAGGTCCTGCCCGTGCAGGATCTTGATGTCGGCGAGGTGGAGGAGGTCTTTGGCGATCGCCACGGCCTGGGAGCCGGCGTCACCGGCCGAGAGCAGGTCCGAGGGCTTGTGGGCGACGGCGAGTTGGATGTCGCCGGTGCTGCGCGACAGGCGCAGGTCGGCGTCGAAGGACTTCACCGCCTCGGTGCCCAGGCGCAGCTGCTTCCAGGACTCATCCCGGATCACGATCCGCAGGTCACCGGGCGCAGCGACCTCACGCATGCCGCGTCCCCACGAGTTCAGGCAGGTCAAGGCGATCCCGATGGCCTCATCCCCCAGGGGTTCGAGGGGTTTCAGGCTCAGGGATTGGATCGGGGCGGACCAGTCGACGTCGATGCTGGTGTGGGTGTCGAACAGGCCGGCCAGGACGCCGGTGACGAGTTGGCCGAGGGCATCGCGCAGCAGCCGGGTGTCGTCGAGGAAGTGACGGACGTCGGCGTAGCGGCAGGCCACCACCAGCTGATCGGTGGGGTTGTCCAGGGCATGCCACACCTGCGGGATGGTGACCTCACGCAGGCGGGTGGCGCCGGCGCTGTAGCCGGTCAGGTGCATCAGGGCCGCCTTGACCACGACCTCGTCGCTGGGTCCGACCGGGACCCGTTCGTCGCCGATGCGTTGGGAGCCGACCAGGCCCCGGATCAAGGTCAGCCACCGCCCGAACACCACGGCGGCGCGGGCCTGGGCCTCCTGCGCGGACAGATCCGCCCACCCCGTACCCAACGGCCCGAACGCGATCGGGTTGATCCGGGTCGACAGGCCCGGGCCGATCCGGAACGGCTCGACCCCGAACAGCCGGCACAGCGGCTCGTACTCGTCCTTGGGATCCCCCAGCACCAGGACCCGGTACCCGAAGTCGGTCATCCGCAACGCGAACGCCTTGGTGTTAGCGGATTTCCCCTCCCCCGGCTTGCCGAAGGTGAAGATGTTCGGGTTGGAGACCAGACGGGACAGCACCCAGCCGAGGGGGTCGGCGTAGAAGGCGCCGCCGGAGAGCAGGTCGATGCCCATCTGGGCGCCGGTGGGCGGCAGGCCCGGCGCGGCGATAAACGGCCACAACACCGGCGCCTGGTCGGAGGTCATCCGCCAGGTCGCCACCGGTGCGGACGCCGCCACCCAGCCCCGGC
>JBAPWU010000203.1:0-3538 GCA_049283855.1 Kineosporiaceae bacterium | reverse complement strand
GCCGCCGCCCTGCCCCGCGCGCAGTACGGGTCGGCGAACGCCACGTGCACGATCGGCCCCTCGCCGTCGAACACGGTGTGCGCCCGGCCCCAGGTGCGGTCGATCGCCTGATCCGGCACCACCAGTGAGCCCGGCCCGAGGTCGGCCCGCAGCGATCCGACCGCACACGGGCCGAGCACCTGCCGGACCCCGAGCGCGCGCAGCGCCCACAGGTTGGCGCGGTAGTTGACCCGGTCCGGGGTCAGGCGATGGTCGTGGCCGTGCCGGGGCAGGAACGCGACCCGGCACCCGGCCACCTCGCCGACGACCGGGACCTCGCTCGGCGGGCCGAACGGGGTGTCGACGGGAACGGACGTGGCGCCGTCCAGCCAGGAGTAGAAGCCGGAGCCGCCGAGGACGCCGATGCTCGCGCGCTCGGCCGGGAGGTCGTTCATCTGGGGGACGCTACCCGGATCGGGGTCCAGATTCCCGACCGTCGGCGGGGCCTGTGGACAGCGAGCCGGCGGGGCCGGCCTGTGGACGCAGCGTCAGGCGGCGGAGGTGGAGCCCGAGGACCCGCTCGAGGAGCCGGACCCGGAGCTCGAGGACGAACCGCCGGTGGAGGCGCCGCTCGACGACCCCTTGCCCGAGGAACCGTTGCCCGAGGACCCCTTGCTCGAGGACCCGTTGCTCGAGGAGCCGTTGCCTGCAGACGTGCCGCCCGAGGAGCCGGACGAGGCCTTCTCGCTGCCCGCGGACGCCGTCTCGCCCGAGGAGCTGCCGCCGCCGAGGGCCGAGCTGTTCTTCGCCCCGCTGCGCGAGTCGGTGCGGTAGAAGCCCGAGCCCTTGAACACGATGCCGACGGCGTTGAACAGCTTGCGCAGGCGGCCGGTGCACTCCGGGCAGTCGGTCAGAGCGTCATCGGCGAACGACTGCTGTGCGTCGAAACGGTGGTCGCACGCGGTGCACGCGTAGGCGTACGTCGGCACGAGGGTCCTCCCGGGGGCGAGGGTGTCTTTGGCACTCTAACGCGTCGAGTGCCAATAGTATGCCCTGGCGTCAGCGGGTGTCCCAGCGTCAGCGGGTCGGGTGGAACCAGCCGGCCAGCTTGCCGCCCCGGCTGACCTCCTCCAGGCGGCGCTCGGCCCGCGACCGAACGGCCGCGGCGGCGACCACGATCAGGTCGTCACCATGGCGCAGCACCGTGCTCGGGCCCGGCACGAACTGCTCCCCGCCGCGCGAGATCAGGGTCACGTTGGCGCGCGCCGGCAGCCGCAGCTCGAACACCTCGACCCCGTGCAGGCGGGAGGCCGGCCCGATCCGCACCTGGATCACGTCGGCGTCCAGCGCCCCCAGCGGGCTGCTCTCGACGTCCAGATCGGTCGCGCTGAGCCCGGCGGCCAGGCCGAGCCGGCGGGCCACCCAGGGCAGGGCCGGTCCCTGCACCAGGGTGAACACCACGACCAGCACGAACACCAGGTCGAACAGCTGCTCGCTGCCCGGCAGGCGCCGGCTCCAGGGCACGGTGGCCAGCACCACGGGGACGGCGCCACGCAGGCCCGCCCAGGACAGGAACGCCTGCTCGCGCAGGGAGATCCGGAACCAGGACACCGACGCCAGCACCGACAGCGGCCGGGCCAGGAGCAGCAGGACCAGCCCTATCCCGACCGCCGGCACCAGCTGGGCGGGCAGCCGCGACGGAGAGGACAGCAGGCCGAGCAGCACGAACAGGCCGATCTGCGCGATCCAGCCCATGCCCTGGGCGAAGCCGCGCACCGCCGCGCCGTGGGGCAGGCGGGCATGGCCCAGCACCAGGGCCGCGACGTACACCGCCAGGAACCCGGACCCGTGCAGCGTGGTGGCGGCCCCGTAGGTGAAGGCCACCAGGCCGAGGACGGCGATCGGGTACAGGCCCGAGGCGGGCAGGGCGACCCGGCGCAGGCCCTGGACGCCGAGGCGGCCCACCGAGAACCCGACCAGGACGCCGATCGCGAGCTCGGCGACGGCGGTCAGGGCGAGCATCCACCAGGGCATCGAACTGTCGCCGAGCGCCCGGGAGGTCAACGCCACCACGGCGATCACCACAGGCGCGTCGTTGAACCCGGACTCCGCTTCGAGCAGTCCGACCAGCCGGTCCGGCAGCGGCACGGTGCGCAGCACGGAGAAGACCGCAGCCGCGTCCGTCGAGGACACCACGGCACCGATCAGCAGGGCCTGCTGCCAGGCCAGGCCGAAGAGCCAGTGCGCCGCGCCGGCGGTGACCGCGATCGAGACCAGGGTGCCGACCGTGGACAGCACCGCGGCCGGGGCCACCGTGGGCCGGATGGTCTCCCACCGGGTGGTCAGCCCGCCCTCGGCCAGGATCAGGATCAGGGCGAGATACCCCAGGACGCCGGTGAGGGCAGGGTCCTCGAAGCCGACGCCGAGACCGGACTCGCCGATCGCCACCCCGAGCGCCAGGTAGACCAGCAGCGAGGGCAGGCCGAGCCACACGCTCAGCCGGACGGCGCCGATCGCGACCAGCAGGACCGCGGAGGAGAAGAGGAGGATGCCCCCGAGCTCGTGAACACTCACCGCAGCCGGAGGCAGCGGCGGGGGGTGGCCACGACGTGCACGGGCTGGTCGTGCGCCTCCACCGGGACGGGCTCCACCGCGGCGTCCAGGAGCTCGTCCTCGTGCACCAGGGCGATCACCGGGACGGTCGGTTCGATCATGGCCAGCACGCGGTCGTAGTAGCCGGCGCCCTGACCGAGGCGGTGTCCGAGGGTGTCGATCGCCAGCGCCGGGATCAGCAGCACATCGGCCTGGCGGGGGGCGTGCTCACCCAGGCGTGGCCCGGTCGGTTCCGGTCCACCCAGCCCGTCCACGGCCCGCAGCTCGCCCCGGTCGTCGGCCCAGTCCAGGATCCCGGCGGGTCTCACGATGGGCAGGAGCACCCGGACGCCGGCCTCGGCCAGGGCGGCGCGCAGCGGCGTCGTGCCCGGTTCGCCAGGCAGCGAGGCGTAGAGGGTGACGCAGGACGCCGCCTGCACCTCGGGCAGCTCGGCCACCATCAGGGCCAGTGCAGACGCGTCGTCCTCGCGCTGGCGGGGCGGCCGGCGGCGACGCTCGGCCCTGACCCGGCTGCGCAGTGCTGCCTTGGCCATGGCGCGATCGACGGCGATGGACTGGATGACGACCTCCCTGGTGCCGAGACTACCTGCGCCAGCGGGCGAACCAGTGACATTCTCCCTGAACCCACCCGCCGCCACGACGCGACTGTTGGGGTCTGATGCCCCGGTTGGGTCTCGTTGGTTACATCGTGCCACGATTCGGTTACTACGCACGCGGTGGCGGCGTGGGAGGGCGGCGTCCACGAGGCGCCGGGAACTGGGGGTTGCGGGTGTCCCTGCGGGCACGCCTCGCGCTGGTGATGGCCGGGGTCATGATCGGGCCGGCGATCGCTGCCTGGGCCGTCCTCGGCGTCCTCGTCCCGCGCGCGGCCGCACGCGCCGACACGCAGAGCCTCACCCGCGCCGATGCCGCGGTCGGGGTCTTCCTGACCCAGCAGTGCCGGCTC
>JBAPWU010000202.1:0-2956 GCA_049283855.1 Kineosporiaceae bacterium | reverse complement strand
GGCGAGGCCCTCGGGCTCGGGCTCGGCACCGCGCAGGTCGCGCAGGTGGGCCAGCAGGGTCTGCCGGTCCCGGCCGCGCCAGGCGAGGATCTCGAACGGATCGGCGTCGAACCGCTCACCGAGCAGGTAGATCGTGGCGGCCAGGTGCTTGCACGGCACCTCCCAGTCGGGGCAGGAGCAGGCCATGGTCAGGTCGCCGCGCCGGGCCGGGAACAGGGGGGCGCCCGCCGCGGCGAACACCTCGTCGATGTCCGGCGGCATCGCACCGGCCAGCAGGTGAGCGCTGTAGATCGCCTGCTCGGCCAGGGCGGCCTCGACCGTCGACCACACCGGCTCGGAGAACGGCTTCACCGCGAGCGAGACCCGGTACGGCGTCGGCCGTGACCCCTGGACCCTCGCCCGCACCAGGCCGGCGGACAGCTCGAGCGAGAGCACCTGGCCGGCCCGGGCGTAGGTGCGCCCGCGGGCCAGCCGACCGCCGACCGCCAGCGACTCCAGCGCGTCGATGAAGCGCCGCGACCACCACGAGGATCCGATCGCCCCACGCGTGCTCCGGGCCTTGATCCCGCCCTCGGCCGTGATCGGGCGCGAGGGCGGGAAGAAGCCGCGCGAGCGCCGGTCGAAGGGGCTCACTCGACCACCGCCGTCCGGTCGAGCGCGATCAGCTCGCGCAGCTCCTCGGTCGACAGCTCGGTGAGCCACTGCTCGCCGGTGCCGACGATCTTCGCGGCCAGTCCCCGCTTCTCCTTGATCATGGCGGCGATCCGTTCCTCCACGGTCCCGGCGCAGACGAAGGCGCGCACCTGGACGGCGCGGCGCTGCCCGATCCGGTAGGCGCGGTCGGTGGCCTGGTCCTCGACCGCCGGGTTCCACCACCGGTCGACGTGCACGACGTGGTTCGCCGCGGTCAGCGTGAGGCCGGTCCCGCCCGCCTTGAGCGAGAGCACGAACAGGGACGGGGAGTCGGCGTGACCGGACTGGAAGCGGGTGACCAGATCGTCGCGCGCGGTCTTCGGCACCCCGCCGTGCAGGAAGGCCACCTCCTGCCCGAACCGGGCCGTCAGGTGGGAGCGCAGCATGCCGCCGAACTCGGCGTACTGGGTGAACAGGAGCGCCTTCTCGCCCGCGCCGAGCACCTCCTCGAGGATCTCCTCCAGCCGCTGCAGCTTGCCCGAGCGGGCGGCGCCGAGCATCGATCCGTCGCGCAGCAGGTGTGCCGGATGGTTGCAGACCTGCTTGAGCTTGGTCATCGTGGCCAGCACCAGACCGCGCCGCTCGATCCCCTCGGAGTTCTCGATCCGGTCCAGCATGTCGTCGACGACCGCCTGGTAGAGGCCGGCCTGCTCCCGGGTCAGGTTGCAGACCACCTCCATCTCCAGCTTCTCCGGCAGGTCGGAGATGATCGAGGTGTCGGTCTTCATCCGGCGCAGCACGAACGGCTGGGTCAGCCGGCGCAGCCGCAGCGCGGCCTCGTCGTCGCCGTACTTCTCCACCGGAGTGGCGAAGCGCCGCTTGAACGAGGCCGGAGAGCCGAGCAGCCCGGGATTGGCGAACTCCATGATCGACCACAGGTCGGCCAGACGATTCTCCACCGGTGTGCCGGTGACCGCGATCCGTTGCGCCGCAGGCAGTCCGCGAATCGCCGAGGCCGCCCGGGTGGCGGCGTTCTTGATCGCCTGAGCCTCGTCGACCACCACCCGGTGCCAGCTCACCCTGGCCAGCGCGGCGGCGTCCCGCGCCGCGAGCGCATAGGTGGTGACCACCAGGTCGGCACCGGCCACCGCGGCATCGAAGGCCGCGCCGCGGGCCCGTTCGGCGCCGTGATGCACGTGCACCCGCAGGGCAGGGGTGAACCGCGCTGCCTCCCGCTGCCAGTTGCCGACCAGCGACATCGGGCAGACCAGCAGGGTCGGCCCGCTGCCGGACGGGTCGTCAGCGAGCAGGGCGAGCAGTTGCACGGTCTTGCCGAGCCCCATGTCATCGGCGAGCACCCCGCCCAGGCCGAGCCGGCCGAGGAAGGCCAGCCAGGCCAGACCCCGCTCCTGGTAGGGCCGAAGGGTTCCGGTGAACTGCGGACCCGGCACGATCGGCTCCAGGCGTTGCTCGGCCGCCCCGGAGAGCAGGTCGTCGAGCCAGCCCTCGGCCCGCACGCCCACCACGTCGAGCCCGCCCGGGCCGTCGTCCTCGGAGGCGAGGTGCTGCAGGACCTCGGCGAGACTCATCCGCGCCGCCCGGCCGCGCTCGAGCAGGGAGAGCCCGGCAGCGAGCTTCGTGGCGTCGAGGGACACCCATTGGCCTCTCAGGCGCACGAGGGGCTGGCGGGCCTTCGACAGCGCGGCCAGCTCGTCCTCGGTGAGCGGCTCGTCGCCCACCGCCAACTCCCACTGGAAGTCCGCCATGGTCTGCAGACCGAACCCGGCGGCGGTCTCCACCCGGCCCGGCGCGGACGGCGTCGCGCTGCGCAGCCGCACCCCGAACCGGGTGCTCGGCCTGCTCCACCACCCGGGCAGCAGGACGCCGAACCCCGCGGCGGACAGGGCCGGAGCCCCCTCGGTCAGGAAGGCGTGGGCACCGGCCAGGTCCAGGTCGAGGGCCGCCGGGCGAGCCGTGCGCAGCGCCGGTTCGAGGGCGGGGTAGAGCCGGTGCGCGCGGGCCAACTGGGCGAGCAGGGTCTCCTGGGGCGCCTCCAGCCGCTGCCCCAGGGCACGCAGCCGGCCCCTGCTGCGCCAGATCCGGTCGGCGTCGACGAGCAGGCTGGGTTGCTCGGCGGCCTGCAGGGCGAACTCGAGTCGCCAGCCGTCCTCGCCGTCCTCGCCGTCCTCGCCGTCCTCGGCGGTCGCCTCGGCGTCGCCACCGGATGCGGGTTCGACCAGCCGGAAGCACCCCCGGACCGGCCCGGCCACCGCCTCGGCCTGCCAGGTCGCGAGCTCGCGGGCCAGTGCCTCCACCTGTGGCC
>JBAPWU010000201.1:0-2250 GCA_049283855.1 Kineosporiaceae bacterium | reverse complement strand
CGCCCGGACCCGGTCGGCCACCCCCCGGCCGGTGTCCACGGCGTGCCGGAGCCCGGTGCGGACGGCGCCGCGGTGCCCGGCGAGGGTGTCGGTGCCGTCGACGGGGTCGAGGCGGACGGGGGCTGTTCGTGGGGGGCTCGGTCCCGGTGTGCTGGTGGGGTGTGGGGTTGCAGCCCGCGTGGGATCACCAGGGTCCAGCCGGGTTCGATGTGGTCGGGGTCGTTCAGGTGATCGCCGCCAGGTTGCGGGCGACCCAGGTTGGCATCGATCACTGCCTGCGCCGGCACGTCGTGATCGGCGGCGATCTGCCAGATCGTGTCGCCCCGTTCGACCACCGCGGTATCGGTGAGGCGGGTATCGGTGAGGCGGGCGTCGGCGGGCAGGTGCAGCTGTTGGCCGGGGATCAGGGTGGTGCCGCCGTGGAGCAGCCCCTGGTTGAGGGTGCGGATCTCGGTCCACCGCCTCGGGTCGTCGAGGTGGAGCTCGGCGAGCCGCCACAAGGTGTCGTGGCGGCGGACCGTCACCGTGGGGCCTGTCGGTGCCTGGTCGAGGAGGGCGGTGGCCGGCGTGGTGGAGGCCGTGTCGGTGGGTGTTGCTGACGGCCTCACGCCGGTGGCCGTGGCCGCGGTGACGGACGGCGACGGCGGCGGGGGCGTGACGTCGGCGACGGTGGCGGTGGCGGTCGCGGTGAGCAGTACGGGGCTGACGACGAACAGGGCCAGGGCCGTGTGTACGAGGTAGGCGGCCGGCACCGAGACGGCGCCGAGGCCGGTGAACGGTGAGGCGACCGCGGCGCCGCGGCTGCGCACGGCGGCCAGGCCCTCCCGGATGGTGGCGAGAGCGAACAGGGCCCAGGTCAGCCACACGAGCAGGGTCAGGACGGCCTGGAGCAGAGGGCCGGTGTCGCGTTGGGTCAGGGTCGCGACCACCTGCGATCCGGTCGCCACGGTGTGCGGGTAGGCGCCCAGGACGATCAGCAGGACGGGGACACCGACCAGGAGGACGGTGAGGATGCTCAGCGCAGCCAGCGCCTTGATGACGGTGGCGATGCCACGTGGTGGGGTGCTCATGGGGCTTGACCCTCCTCGACGCCGACGAGCAGGTTGGCCGTGACCGATTGGGTGGACGTCCAGGTCATGCCGGACATGGGGCCGGTCCGGGACACGGTCGCATCGACCCGCACCCGGGACGGGGAGAGCACCTGCACCGACCCGGTGACGCCGGCGCTGGACAGGTACGTGGTGGCCGCGGCCGCGGCGATGGCGGCGGGAGGGGTGTCGGGGCGTGGACCGGCGGCGATCAGGGCGGCGCGGGCGGCCTCGGCGGCATACCAGCGGGCCTGGATGCTCGCCTGACGTTTCGCGCTGCCGTCGACCAAGAGCATGGTGAGCGCGAACGCCACCGCAACGGTCATGATCAACCACATGGTCACGTCGCCGCGGTCGCCGGACCACTCCCCCGTGCCACCACCACCGCCGCGGCGGCGGCGGGTGGGCGGGGCTGGATTGTGCGCGGCGGAGGTCACGGTGTGGCGCCTCTCCAGACGTCGACCGGGCTGGCGGCCGTGGCGGTCAGGGACCGCAGGGCGGTGATCGGCACCCAGGAGTCCGCGACGGACAGGGTGCAGGTGACGGTCGCCTGGACGCTCTGGCCGGGCACGGTGGCGGTGACCGTCCCCGACAGCCTCACCTCGGGTGGTGCGTCGCAGCGCAGCCCCACCGAGTCCAGGGCGTAGGTGGCGGCGGTCAGGGCATCGGCCTGGGCCTGCCCGTCGGTGCGGGCCAGCGACGCTGTCCGGGCGGCGGCCGCCGCGACCTGGGCGAAGGACTGACGTGCCATGGCCAGGCGCCCCCCGAAGACGATCATGACGACGGTGAAGAAGAGCAGCGGGGTGTACAGGACGACCTGCATCGAGATCGACCCACCCTCCCGGTCCCCAACTGCGCCGCAGGGCCAGGCAGGGACCGTCTCGACCCCGCGGCGATCGGAGCGTGGGCGCGGCCGGATCCGGATGGCCCAGGTGGTCACGGCGTCACCCACCGCTGCTTCGGGGCGGTCGCCGACTGCGTGACGGTCAAGGGCAGTCCCGGCAGGGGAAGGACCTGCTGGGCCTGCCCCGTGCAGGTCACCGTCACCGAGACCGCCGAGGCCGCCTCGGACACCGAGGCGCCCTGGACCGAGGAACTCCTCTGGCCGGCGAGGAACTGCGCGGCGGCGGCGCTGCCCGCGCCGCCGGGCGCGGACATGGCG
>JBAPWU010000200.1:0-2803 GCA_049283855.1 Kineosporiaceae bacterium | reverse complement strand
GGTCGGCCAGTGAGTGCCGCTCCCGGTCGAGCCGGGACCGCAGGGCACCGAGCGCGCGCTGACGGGCCTGGAGGACGCCGGCCCGCTCGGCCGCCACGTCCGGAACGATCCGGCGGGCCGCGTCGGTGGGGGTGGAGGCACGCACATCGGCGACCAGATCGAGCAGGGGGGAGTCCACCTCGTGCCCGATGGCCGAGACCACCGGCGTGCGGCAGGCGGCGACGGCCCGCAGCAGGGTCTCGTTGCTGAACGGCAGCAGGTCCTCCAGCGAGCCGCCGCCGCGGGCGATCACGATCACCTCGACGGCCGGCTGGCCGTCCAGCGCGGCCAGGGCGGCCACCACGTCGGTGACGGCGTTCGGACCCTGGACCGCGACCGGGCGGATGTCGAAGGCCACTCCCGGCCAGCGCCGCCGGGCGTTGTCGACCACGTCCTTCTCGGCCGCACTGGCCCGGCCGCAGACCAGGCCCACCACCTCGGGCAGGAACGGCAGCGGCAGCTTGCGATCGGCGGCGAACAGGCCCTCGGCGGTCAGCATCCGGCGCAGGTGCTCGAGCCGGGCGAGCAGTTCGCCGACCCCCACCGGGCGCAGGTCGTCGGCGGCCAGGCTGAGGCTGCCCCGGCGCGGGGACAGCTGGGGACGCACGTGCACGACCACATGGCTGCCGTCGCTGAGCGGTCCCGGCAGGCCGTCCAGCACCCGCGCGGCGACGGTGAGCGAGAAGGACAGGTCGACGTCGGTGTCGCGCAGGGTGAGGTAGACGGTGCCCTGCCCCGGTCGGCGGGTGATCTGCACGACCTGGCCCTCGAGCCAGACGGCGGGGGCCTTGGCGACGTACTCGGTGAGCTTGGCGGTGAGCAGCCGCACCGGCCACGGGCGTTCGGCGGTGGTGGCCCCCGCCGTGGCCGGGATGTCGCGCGTGCTCACCGGGCCAGCCTATGCAGGTGCGCAGCCGACGGCGGCAGGGCTCCGTACGATGAGACGGTGACCCGACCCGTGAGCTCCCCGACCGACCGGCGCGCGCTGTCCGACCCACACCCCCCCGGGCGTCGCGTGCTGCTCGCTGCGCCCCGCGGCTACTGCGCCGGGGTCGACCGGGCCGTGGTGGCGGTGGAGAAGGCGCTCGAGCTGCACGGGGCACCGGTGTACGTGCGCAAGCAGATCGTGCACAACCGGCACGTGGTGACCACGCTCGAGCAGCAGGGCGCGGTGTTCGTCGACGAGACCGACGAGGTGCCCGAGGGCGCGTTGGTGGTGTTCTCCGCGCACGGGGTGGCGCCCGTGGTGTACGAGCGGGCCCGGGCGCAGGGGCTGCGGACCATCGACGCGACCTGCCCGCTGGTGACCAAGGTGCACAAGGAGGCGGTCCGGTTCGCCGACGCCGACTACGACATCCTGCTGGTCGGCCACGAGGGGCACGAGGAGGTGGAGGGTACCGCGGGCGAGGCGCCCGAGCACATCCAGATCGTGAACGGGCCGGACGACGTGGACCGGGTCGTCGTCCGCGACCCCGAACGCGTGATCTGGCTCTCGCAGACGACGCTCTCGGTGGACGAGACGATGGAGACGGTGCGCCGGCTCCGCCTGCGCTTCCCCAAACTGGCCGATCCGCCGAGCGACGACATCTGCTACGCCACGCAGAACCGGCAGGTGGCCGTGAAGAAGATCGCGCCGTCGTGCGATCTGATGGTGGTGGTGGGATCGAGCAACTCCTCCAACTCGGTGCGCCTGGTCGAGGTCGCGCTCGAGCACGGAGCCCGCGCCGCCCACCGGGTGGACTGGGCCGACGAGATCGACACCGCCTGGCTGGACGGCGTGAGCACGGTCGGGGTCACCTCCGGGGCCTCGGTACCCGAGGTGCTGGTGCGCGGAGTGCTGGACCGGCTCGCCGAGCTCGGCTACACGACGGTCGAGGAGATCGTGACCGCCGAGGAGGACCTGTTGTTCTCCCTGCCCAAGGAGCTGCGCCGCGACCTCAAGGCAGCCGCCGCCGCCGCGCACTAGCCGACCTCCCGGGTGAGCAGCTCGGGTGCGGTCAGCGACCGGCGGCCCACGACCAGCGGCTCGACCACGGCCAGTTCGGCGTCGGTCAGATCGAGGTCGTGCATCCTGCGGGCGGTGACCAGAACCCGTCGCTCGAGGGTGCCGACCAGGGCGTTGTAGTCCTCCACGGCGCGCTCCAGTGTCTTGCCGAGCCGGGTGGTGTGCCCGCCGAGGGTGCCCAACCGGGCGTAGAGCTCCCGGCCGGCGGTGAAGATCTCCCGCGCGCTGCCGGTCAGGACGTCGGTCTGCCAGGTCAGCGCGACCGTGCGCAGCAACGCCAGCAGGGTGGTCGGGGTGGCCAGCACGACCCGTCGCGCCATCGCGTGCTCGAGCAGGCTGGGATCGGCCGAGCAGGCCGCGGCCAGGAAGGCCTCGCCGGGCACGAAGCAGATCACCAGCTCCGGGCTCGGATCGAAGGCGAGCCAGTACTCCTTGGCCGCCAGGGCATCGACATGGCTGCGCAACGCGCGGGCATGGGCGCCGGCCGCCTCCCGCTGGCGACCGGCGCCGGGATCGTCGTCCGCGCCCTCACTCGCCTCCAGGAACGCGGCCAGGGGCGCCTTCGCATCGACGACCACGTGCTTGCCGCCGGGAAGGTGCACGACCAGGTCGGGACGCACGGTCGCGCCGTCCGGCATGGTGCCGTGTGCCTGGGTGGTGAAGTCGACCCGGGCCAGCATGCCGGCGTGCTCGACCACGCGGCGCAGCTGCACCTCGCCCCAGGCGCCGCGGGCGGTCGGCGCGCGCAGGGCCCCGGCC
>JBAPWU010000199.1:0-10275 GCA_049283855.1 Kineosporiaceae bacterium | reverse complement strand
GGAGTGGGCTGTGCGGGCGGCGCGGGCGGTGGCGTCACGGGCGGTGGGGCCCGGCCAGTGGGCTGCTCACGCTGTACCGTCCGGCGCGGCGGTGGACGCGGTGGGAGCGTCCCCGGATGCGCGGGTGGGGCAGGTGGCCCTCCGGCTCGGCGAAGAAGATCTTCTTGGCGAGCTCGATCAGCACCAGGTACCCGGCGACCATCGCGGTCAGGGCGACGAAGAAGCCCACCGGCGGTGCGGTGAAGCCGAGCAGGCCGGCCAGGGGCGTCAGCGGGAGCGCGATCCCGACCGCGACGACGGCCAGCACCGCTGAGGCCAGCGGCAGGCTCGGCCGGCTGCGGATGAAGGGGATGCGCCGGGTCCGGATGGCGAAGATGATCAGTGTCTGGGTGGCCAGGGACTCGATGAACCATCCGGTGCGGAACAGGTCCGGCCCGGCGTGGAAGAGGCCGAGCATGACGGCGAAGGTGAGGAAGTCGAACAGCGAGCTGACCGGCCCGAAGAACAGCATGAACCGCCGGATGAAGCCGATGTCCCAGTGCGAGGGGGCTCGCAGCTGTTCGGGGTCGACCTGGTCGGTGGGGATGGTCAGCTGGCTGCTGTCGTAGAGCAGGTTGTTGAGCAGCACCTGGCTCGGGAGCATCGGCAGGAAGGTCAGGACCG
Organism: Kineosporiaceae bacterium; assembly: GCA_049283855.1. GTDB lineage: Bacteria > Actinomycetota > Actinomycetes > Actinomycetales > Kineosporiaceae > JADJPO01. Next base: position 9,612 of record JBAPWU010000199.1, on the reverse strand, counting down.
CCGATGCAGCGGCGGCGCTGAACATGTTGCCGAAGTTGCTGGAGGTGCCCATCAGGACGTACTTGATGGTGTTGGCGAAGATCCGGCGACCCTCGGCCACGCCGTCCGCCAGGACCCCGAGGTCCTTCTCGAGCAGGATGATGTCGGCGGCGTCCTTGGCCACGTCCGTGGCGCTGTCGACGGAGATGCCGACGTCGGCCGCGTGCAGGGCGAGAGCGTCGTTGACCCCGTCCCCGAGGAACCCGACCGCGCGCCCGTTGCGGCGCAGCAGCCGGACCAGGCGGGCCTTCTGCTCCGGGGACACCCGGGCGAAGATCGTTGCCCGGGCGGCGGCCTCGATCAGCGCCTCGTCGTCCAATCCCTCCAGCTGGGCGCCGGTGAGCGTTCCGCCGGAGGCGAGCCCGAGGTCCGTGCACACCTTCTCGGCCACGGCCGGGTTGTCGCCGGTCGCGACCTTGACGGTGATCTCCAGCTGCGCCAACCGGGCCAGGGAGCCGGCCGCCTGGGCCTTGGGCCGGTCGAGGAAGACCAGGAATCCGGCCAGGACCAGTCCGCGGGCGTCCTCGTCCGTGGGGGTGGTCAGGGGACCTGCCGCCCGGGTTGCGACGGCGACCACGCGGCTGCCGTCGGCGAACAGACCCGCCAGCACCTGCGTGGCCTCCGGGGGGACGTCGACGCACCGGTCGAGCACCCGCTCCGGGGCTCCCTTGACCACCAGGACCGCCGCGCCGTCCGGGCCGGTCACCACCGCCGAGGTCGTCATCCGGTGGTGATCGAACGGCAGCAGACCCTTCCGGCGATAGGCGGTCACGGGCTGGGCGGCCGACGCCGATGCCTGCCACAGCGCCGCGTCCAGCGGGTTGCCGCCGGCCGCCCCCGCCGCGCCGGTGGCCGGATCCGCCTCGGTGGCCAGCAGGCCGAGCAGCAGCACCTGCTGGTCGGCCCTCCCGTCGGGGCCGACCGCGGCGGTCAGGCTGATCCGTCCCTCGGTCAGGGTGCCGGTCTTGTCGGTGATCAGGATGTCCATGTCGCCGAGGTCCTCGATGCAGACCAGCCGCTTGACCAGCACCTTCTTCCGGGCGAGCTGTCGCGAGCCGGTGGCCAGGCTGGAGCTGACCACGGCCGGGAGCAGCTGCGGGGTGATCCCGACCGCGATGGCGAGGGCGAACAGCAGTGACTCGATCAGTGGTCGCCGCAGGGCCAGGTTGGTCACCAGGATCAGCGCGGTCAGGGCCATCGCCACCTGCAGCAGGAGCATCGAGAACCGGCGCAGCCCGGCCTGGAAGTCGGTCTCCGGCTGACGCTCACCCAGGCCGAGGGCGATCCGGCCGAACTCGGCCCGTGCCCCGGTGGCGACCACCACGCCCTTGCCGGTGCCGCCGCGGACCACGGTGCCCATCAGGGCGCAACAGGTCAGGTCCGCCAACGAGCTGCCGGCCGGCACCGGGTCCACCGACTTGTCGACCGCCACCGACTCCCCGGTCAGCACGCTCTCGTCGCACTCCAGGCCGGCGGCATCCAGCAGCCGCAGGTCGGCCGGGACGACCTGCCCCATCGTCAGCCGAACCACGTCACCCGGGACCAGGGTCGTCACATCCACCGCTGCAGCGACCCCCTCGCGCAGCACCGCAGCCGAGTGCACGACCCCCGAGTGCAGCGCGTCCGCCGCCTTCTCCGCCCGGTACTCGTTGGCGAACCCCAGACCGATGCTCGCCGCCAGGATCACGCCGATGATCACGGCGTCGGCGCGGTCCCCCAGGACGAACGACGCCGCCGCCGCCAGGAACAGGAGGATCAGGATCGCACTGCGCAGCTGACGCCCCAGCACCGCCAGGGCCTGCACGTGGTGGGTCCGGACGGCGTTGGGCCCGACCGATGCCAGGCGCGCCGCGGCGTCCTGGTCCGACAGCCCCGTGGGGACGGTCCCGAGCGCGGCGAGGACCTCATCGGCCGATAGCGCCCCGGCGTCCACCGCCGACAGGCCGAGCGTCTGCGCTGCTGGTGTGGTCACGGGTGGCATGGTCGACCCCATCGGCTCGAGGGCGGGTCCGCTGCATCTGCGGGGCGTTGCGCCGGCCGTACCGTCGCGTCACCGGTCCAGGCTCCCAGATGGCCCGGACCGGGGCTGGGACGATCGGCTCGGTGGAGCGGGCTCATCGGTGGGGCGGGCTTATCCGTGGGCCGGCTCATCGGTGGGGCGAGCTCATCGGTGGACCGGATCGGGGTGCCCGCTTCGATCCGGCTGTGAGCGGCCCACGCCCGTTTGTCCGGGGGCTTGCAGGTCAGCCGGTTGTGGGACTGGAATCCCTACCATGACGACTTCCCCGACCCCGATGCGCCGCGTCGTTGTCTCGGCCGACAGCATCGACGTGGTCAGCGCGACCGTTCCCCGGCCCGGCCCCCGCGATGCCCTCGTCCGGGCGGTCGTGGCCGGCATCTGCGGGTCGGACACGCACGCGGCCCACGGCCGGCATCCCTTCATCCGGTTGCCGTACCACCCCGGCCACGAGGTGGTCGGGGTCGTCCAGGAGGTGGGCGGCGAGGTCACCTCGGTGGTCGCCGGGCAGAGGGTCACCGTCGAGCCCGACCTGCCGTGCTGGGCCTGCAAGCCGTGCACCACCGGCCGGCAGAACCTGTGCGAGAACCTGCAGTTCTTCGGCTGCGGGTGGGAGCAGGGCGGCATGGCCGACTACTTCACCGTCGCCGCCGACCGCCTGCACGTCGTTCCGGACGATCTGGACTACCGGGCGGCGGCACTGATCGAGCCGACGTCCACGCCGGTGCACGCCGTCCGGATCGCGGGGGACGTCACCGGGAAGGCCGTCGCCATCCTCGGTGCCGGGACCATCGGGTTGCTGGTGCTCAGCGTGGTGCGCGCCCACGGGGCCCGCCGGGTGGTGGTCACCGACGTCCTTGCGGCCAAGCGCGAACGTGCGCTGCGGCTGGGCGCCGACGTCGCCGTCGACGCCGCGGCGGACGACGCCGTGGCCCAGGTGCGCACGGCGCTCGGCGAGAGCGCAGACGTCGTCTTCGACTGCGTGGCAGCCCAATCCACCGTGAACCAGGCCGTGGCCATGGCGAGCAAGGGTGGCACCGTGGTCGTGGTGGGCGTGCCGACCGGTGAGGTGTCGGTTCCGCTGCCGATCGTGCAGGACCACCAGGTGAGGATCCAGGGCAGCGCGACCTACCTGCCCGAGGACTATGCCGAGTCGATCGTCCTCCTGCAGCGGGGGGCGATCCCGGTGGACGACATCGTGACCACGGTGCTGCCGATGGAGTCGGTCGCCGAGGCGTTCGAGCAGTCCGTGAGCGGGGACCAGGTCAAGGTCCTGCTCGAGATCGACGCAGCAGCCCACGTGTGATCACTGACCGAATCACTGACCGAGGAGTGACGCCATGACCGTCCTGGACGCCTTCTCCCTGACCGGGCGCGTCTCCGTGGTCACGGGTGCGAACCGAGGAATCGGGCGGGCACTGGCCCTCGCCCTCGGCCAGGCCGGCAGTGACGTGGCCCTGCTGGTCCGCCGTCCCGAGGCGTGCACGGATCTGATCGCCGAGCTGCAGGACCTGGGCGTGCGGTCCCAGGCGTTCGCCGCCGACGTCACCGCGAAGCCGGAGGTGGCCGCCGCGGCGGCTCGGATCGTGGACGCGTTCGGCGGAGTCGACGTGCTGGTCAACAACGCCGGCACCTGCGTGCACCGCCCTGCCCTCGAGGTCACCGACGAGGAGTGGCGGCAGGTCTTCGACGTCAACGTCACCGGGGTGTGGAACTGCTGCCAGGTGTTCGGCGCTCACCTGGCCGAGCGCGGCGGCGGCTCGATCGTCAACATCGGGTCGATCTCGGCCCTCATCGTCAACCGTCCGCAGTGGCAGCCCGCCTACAACGCCTCCAAGGCGGCCGTGCACCAGTTGACCAAGTCGCTGGCCGCGGAGTGGGCGCCGCTGAAGATCAGGGTGAACGCGCTCGCGCCCGGCTACGTCAAGACCGAGATGGCGCCGGTCGACGAGCCCCGCTTCCGCCAGCACTGGATCGAGGACGCCCCGATGGGCCGCTACGCCCTCCCCGAAGAACTCGGTCCCAGTGTGATCTACCTGGCCAGCGCGGCGTCGTCGTTCATGACCGGCTCCGTGCTGGTCATCGACGGCGGCTACACCGTGTTCTGACCACCCGCCCACCGGTTTGCCCGCCCACCGGTTTGCCCGCCCACCGGTTTGCCCGCCCCCCGGTTTGCCCGCCCACAGGTTTGCCCGCCCCCGACAGCTCCGCGGTCCGGCGGTTCAACCCCACATCCGAATGTGGACACTTCTCGGGCTGTGTGGACACTTCTCGGGCTGTGTGGACACTTCTCGGGCTGTGTGGACACTTCTCGGGCGAGTGTGGACACTTCTCGGGCTGTGGAGCCGTTTCTGGCCCGAGAAGTGTCCACACTCAGCCCGGCCGGGGGCCGGACGACCCGGGATGACCTGGACCGGCCCCATGGGAACCCCTCACGGGGAACGCCCCACGGGGGACGCCCCGGGAACGGCCCGGGAGCCCGATCGGGGTCCGGGCCTGGGGCCATGCCCTGGGGCTGGGGCTGGGGCTGGGGCTCAGCCTGCGGCGACGTTCGGGTTGACCTGGATCTTGCGCCCGATCCCCTGCTTGAACTGGTCCAGCGCGGCCGGGTACTGCTCCAGCGGGTACCGGTGGCTGATCATGATCTCAGGGTCGAGCACCCCCGCGGCGAACAGGTCGGCGGCCCGCTCGTAGGAGTGCAGCACCGCCATCGAGCCGGCGATCGTGATCTCCTGGTTGTAGATCTTGAACGGCTTCCAGGTGGCCACCGCCCCCTCGTCCGAGACGCCGAACTGCAGGAAGGTGCCGCCCTTGCCGACCCGCTCCAGCCCGTCCTGGATCGCCGCGACCACTCCGGTGCAGTCGATCACGATCTCCCACCCGCGGGGCCGGTCCAGTTCGTCGGCCGAGGTGACCGCGTGGGTGACCCCGAGGATCCGGGCGGTCTCCAACCGGTTGGCGTTGATGTCGACCACGTCCACGCTGGCCGCACCGGCCCGCTTGGCCAGTTCCAGGTTCATCAGGCCCATCGTGCCTGCACCGTAGATCAAGTAGTGATCACCGAGCTTGTTGTTGAGGACGTCGAAACCGCGCACGGTGCACGACAGCGGCTCGATCAGTGCGGCGTCCGCCGTCCTGACGTGGTCGGGCAGTTTGACGCAGTTGGCCACCGGCGCCTTGCAGAACTCGGCGGCGGCACCGAACACGCTCACCCCGATCGCGTTCCAGCGTTCGCAGAGGTTCCCCCGGCCCAGGCGGCAGTAGTAGCACTCGCCGCAGAACAGCGACGGGTCCACCGCCACCCGGTCCCCCACGGCGATCTCGGTGACGCCAGAACCGATCTCGACCACCGTGCCGGCGAACTCGTGCCCGGGCACGACGGGCAGGGTCGGGGCGAACTCCCCCTGCAGGATGTGCAGGTCGGTTCCGCAGATCCCGCACCCCTCGACGGCGACGACCACCTCGCGTGGACCCGGCGTGGGGTCGGGCACGTCGGCGATCTCGACCTGTCCGACCCCGGTGATGACGGCGGCCTTCATGGTGTGGCTCCTATCGGGATGGCGGCTATTTGACGGCGCCGAGGGAGAGCCCCCGGACCAGCTTGTCCTGCGCTGCCCAGCCGGCGATCAGCACCGGAAGGGAGACCATGGTCGCGGCCGCACAGAGCTGGGCCAGGAACAGCCCCTCACTCGTGATGAAGCCGACCAGGAACACCGGCGCGGTCGAGGACCGCACCGCGGTCAGGTTGACGGCGAACATGAACTCGTTCCAGGAGAAGATGAAACAGATCAGGGCGGTGGCGGCCACGCCGGGCATGGCCACCGGCCAGACCACGCTGACCAGGAGCCGGATCAGCCCGGCGCCGTCGACCTCTGCGGCCTCGAGGATCTCCTTGGGCACCTCGGCCAGGAACGACCGCATCATCCAGATCGCGATCGGCAGGTTCATCGCCGTGTAGAGGATGATCAAGGTCCAGATGTTGTCCAGCATGCCGACCTGCTTGACGATCAGGTAGATCGGCAGCAGTGCGGCGATCGCGGGCAGGAACTTGGTGGACAGGAAGAAGAACATCACGTCGGTCCACTTCTCCACCGGCTTGATGCTCAGGGCGTACGAGGCCGGAATGGCCAGGGCGAGCACCAGCAGGGTCGAGACCACCGAGGCCATTCCCGAGTTGATCAGGAAGGGAGAGATCCCGCGGTCGAACAGGGCCCGGTAGCCCGCCAGGGTCAGGGGCGCCAGCGGCGTCGGCGGGTTGGTGGCCGCGTCGGCCTCGCTGTGGAAGGAGGTGAGCACCATCCAGGCGACGGGGGCGAAGAAGATCAGCGTCATCGTCCACGCGATGAGGGTCCAGATCGGTCCGCCCCGGGGTGCCAGGCCCTGCTCGCCGGCGCCACCGCGACGACGGCGCACCCGCCTGGCCACACCCGCAGCAGGGGTTGTGGCCTGGGTGGAGGCGGGGGTCGTGGCCTGGGCGCTCATCGGCTGATCTCCTCACGGAACAGGGACGACACGGTGCGCAGCGCGAAGGTGGCCACGACGATGGTTCCGATCACGACCACGACGCCGCCGGCCGCGGCCTCGCCGTACTCGTACTTGCGGAACATGGTCAGGTAGATCTCGTAGGGCAGGTTCGTGGTCGCCGTTCCCGGGCCGCCCTGGGTGATCGTGAAGACGGCGTCGAAGGTCTGCACCAGGTAGATCGATCCGAGCAGCACCGACAGCTCCAGGTACTGGCGCAGGTGCGGCAGGGTCAGGTACCGGAAGGTCTGGAAGCCGTTCGCGCCGTCCACCTTGGCCGCCTCGAGGGTGTCCCCGGGCTGGGCCTGCAGTCCGGCCAGCAGGATCAGCATCATGAACGGCGTCCACTGCCAGACCAGGGCGGCGACCACCGCGGGCATCGGCATCGCCGAGACCCAGTCCACGACCGGTCCCTGGTCGGCGCCGAACGCGCGCCAGATGACGTTCAGGATCCCGTTGAACAGCCCGTAGTCGGGGTTGTAGAGCGCGTGCTTCCACAGCAGGGCGGCCGCCACCGGCATCACCAGGAACGGCGCGATCAGCAGCGTCCGGGCCAGGCCACGGCCGGGGAACCGCCGGTCCAGCAGCACGGCCAGGCCCAGGCCGAAGAACAGGCTGACGAGGACCGAGGACGCCGTCAGCACCACCGTGTTCACCACGGCATTGCGCAGCCGCTCGTCGGTGAACACCTTGACGTAGTTGCCCAGCCCGGCGAAGGACCGCTCACCCGGGCGCAGCACATTCCAGTGCAGCAGGGACAGGAAGATGGTCACGAGGAAGGGGATCTGGGTCACCACGATGGTGAAGACCAGCGCGGGCAGCAGCGGCGCCCGACGGCGCATCCTGACTGCGGCGCTGGGCCGGAACGGCACGATCGGGGCGCCGGTCGGGTCGGCGGCCTTGGCCAACGTCGTCATCTCCGAGTCCTCCTGACAGGTGGGGCCGGACGAGCGGTGGGTGGGGTGGCCCGGCCGGCCGGATCGACCGGCCGGGCCACGCACTCACCGGGGTGAGCCGTTACTTCCGGTACTTGGCCGCGACCTCCTCGGCCAGCTTCTGGCCGTTGGCCAGGGCCTCCTCGACCGTTCCCTTGCCCGAGATGGCCGCCGAGACCTGTTGCGCCACCTTGGTCCCCAGGTCCGCGAACTCCGGGATGGCTACGAACTGGATACCCACGGTCGGCCGGGGCTGAACGCCCGGGTTGGTCGGGTCCACCTCTTCGATCGACTTCAGCGTGATGTCACCGAAGGCAGCGGCAGCCGCCTTGTACTCCGGGATGACGTACGTCGAGGCCCGCTTGCCGGAGGGCACACGCGGCCAGCCCAGCTTGGTGCCGACCAGCTTCTCGTAGTCCTTGCTGGTCGACCACAGGATGAACTTGGACGCCGCGTCGGCCTTCTTCGTGGTCTTCGGCATCGCCCACGCCCACGCCCACAGCCAGCCGGAGGTCTTGGTCTTCTCGACCGGCGCGTAGACGTAGCCGACCTTGCCGGCCACCTTGGACACGGCCGAGTCCTCGATCGACCCCGCCGCCGAGGTGGCGTCGTACCACATGGCGACCTTGTTCTGGCTCATCGCGGTCAGGCACTCGGTGAAGCCGGCCTGCCCCGCCCCGGGCTCACCGTGAGCCTTGACCAGGTTCACGTAGAAGTTGACCGCCTTGGTGAACTCGGGCGAGTTCACCTGCGGCTTCCAGTCCTTGGTGAACCAGGTGCCACCGAAGGTGTTGACCACGGTGGTGAGCGGAGCGAAGACCTCGCCCCAGCCGGCCAGCCCACGCAGGCAGATGCCCTTCATGCCCGGCTCCGCGCCGTCCAGCTTGGCGGCGAAGTCGGCGACCTGCGTCCACGTCGGGCGCTCGGGCATGGTCAGGCCCTTGGCCGCGAAGATGTCCTTGCGGTACATCAGGAACGAGGACTCGCCGTAGAACGGCAGGCCGTAGACCTTGCCGTCCTCCCCGGACAGACCCTTGATCATCGAGGGCAGGATGTCGGCGTAGTCGTAGTTGGCATCCGCCTTGGCGTAGGCGTCCAGCTCGTGCAGCCAGCCGTTCTTCTGCCAGGTCTGCACCTCGTACATGCCGACCGTGGCCACGTCGTACTGACCGGCCTTGGTCGCGATGTCCTGGGTGACCTTGTCCCGCAGTTCGTTCTCCGGCAGCACGGTGTAGTTCACCGTGATCCCGGTGTCCTTGGTGAACGTGTCCGCCGTGATCTTCTGGATGTCGGTCATCTGCGGGTTGGCGACCATCAGCACATTGATCGAGGTCGCCCCCCCGGAGGCGCCGCCGCTCGCGGTGCTGTCACCACCGCCGCCACCGGCACCGGCACAGGCCGTCACCACCAGCGCGCTGGTCAGGGCGCTCACCATGACGGTGAGGCGCCGCATTGTGGAGTGTCGAGACACTAGTTCCTCCTTGAACAGTGCGTGGGTTGCCTCACGCGTGCGCCGTCGCGCCGGTCGGTGGGTGGCCTGAAGGGTCGGCCGCACTCCGGCGCATCCCTCGCGCCGACGTGCTCACCTCGACCGTCGGACCGTCGTCCTGGTCGAGCTCACCGGGGCCGATCACCGTGGTCGGTGACAGGCACGCTGCCCGCCCCCAGGTGACCGCCCGGACCAGCCGCTGGGTCGGATCGCTCCCACCGGCCAGCCAACCGGCCAGGAGGGCATCTCCCGCGCCGGCTGTGTTCACGGGGACCGCGGCCCGGCCGCGCGCATGCAGCGCGACCGTCCCGTCGGTCCAGATCGCGCCGTCGGCGCCGAGGCTGACCAGCAGCTCGCACCCGTGATCGGCGGAGAAGTCGGTCGCCACGTCGGCCAGCGCCTCGAGGCCGTCGGCCAGGGCCGCGGCGACGGCCGGGCTGACCCCGGCCAGCTCCCGGGCGTTGGGCGAGAGCAGATCGGCGCCGGCCTCGATCGCCGCGGCGAGCGCCTCACCGGAGCTGTCCACCGCACACCGGACGCCGCCCGCCCGGGCCGTGGCGATCAGCCGGGTGACCAGGGTGCCGTCGGCGCCCGGCGGGAGCGAGCCGCAC
>JBAPWU010000198.1:0-2212 GCA_049283855.1 Kineosporiaceae bacterium | reverse complement strand
CGTCTGCACGCTGCCGGCCGGAGCCGCGGATCCGTTCGTGGACGTGCTGGTGCAGGCGGCCCTCGCCGGCCCCGGGCGGCACCGGGACCCACCGGTCCTGCTCGACGTGGTCTACGACCCGTGGCCGACGGCGCTGGGCCGGGCCTGGGTGGACGCCGGTGGCAGCGCGGCCGGCGGCTTCGCGATGCTGGTGCACCAGGCCGAGGGGCAGGTGCGGCTGATGACCGGCCTGCGGCCACCGCTGGAGGTGATGCGGGCCGCCGGGCAGGACGAACTCGACCGGCGGTGCGTGCGCTGACCTCAAGCCGGGGCGCTCATCATCCGACACCCGCACCATGAGCGGGCGATGGCGGCGATGAGACAGCTCGCCGACATCCTTCTGGACGCCCGACTGGTCGACGAGGGCCAGCTGGCGGCTGCCTACGACGAGCACGAGCGGGTCGGGCGCAGCCTGGGCCGGATCCTGGTCGAGCACGGCGTGCTCAGCGAGGCCCAACTGGTGCAGGCCCTGGCCGCCCAGATCGGCCTGCCGTTCGTCGATCTCAGTGACCATGCGGTCGACGCGCACGCCGTCACCCTGGTCAGCGCCGCGGTCTGCCGCCGGCACGCGGTGCTGCCGATCGCGGTGGACGACGGCCGGCTGGTGCTGGCGATGGCCGACCCGGGCAACGTCTTCGCCGTCGACGACGTCCGCTCGATGACCGGGCTCGAGCCGCGGCCGGTGGTGGCCACCCGCGAGGACCTGTTCGCCGCCATCGACCGGTTCTGCCGGGCCGATGCCGACCTGGACGACCTCAGCACCGCGATGACCCGCGACGACGAGGAGGACGACCTCGCCCACGTCAAGGAGATCGTCGACGAGGCGCCGATCGTCAAGTACGTGAACCTGCTGATCACTCAGGCGATCCACGACGGGGCCTCGGACATCCACATCGAGCCCGGCGAGCATGACATGCGGGTGCGCTACCGGATCGACGGGGTGCTGCACGAGGTCATGCGCTCGCCCCGGTCGATCCAGTCCGGGGTGATCTCGCGGCTGAAGATCATGGCGGAGATGGACATCGCGATCCGCCGGGTGCCGCAGGACGGCCGGCTCTCGGTCGCCACCGGCGGGATGAAGATGGACCTGCGGGTGGCGACCCTGCCCACGGTGTGGGGCGAGAAGGTCGTCATGCGGGTGCTGGACAACACCACGGCCCGGCTGGCCCTGCCCGACCTCGGGTTCGAACCGACGAACTACACCCGGTACGCGCAGAGCTTCCGCAAGCCCTACGGCATGATCCTGGTGACCGGCCCGACCGGCTCGGGCAAGTCCACCACCCTGTACGCGACCCTGAACGCGATCGCCCGGGACGAGATCAACGTGATCACGGTCGAGGACCCGGTCGAGTACCGCTTGCCCGGGATCAACCAGGTCCAGGTGAATGCCAAGGCCGGGCTGACCTTCGCCTCCGCCCTGCGCTCCATCCTGCGCTCGGACCCCGACGTGGTGCTGATCGGGGAGGTCCGCGACCACGAGACCGCGCAGATCGCGATCGAGGCCGCGCTGACCGGTCACCTGGTGCTCAGCACCCTGCACACCAACGACGCGCCGTCGGCGATCACCCGGCTCACCGAGATGGGGATCGAGCCGTTCCTGGTCGGCTCGGCGATCGACTGCGTGCTCGCCCAGCGGCTGGCCCGCCGCCTCTGCGTCAAGTGCAAGGAGCCCTACGCCCCCACCGAGGAGGAACTGCTCGCCGCGCGCTACCCCTGGCAGCCGGGTGAGCCGATCCCGCAGCTGCACCGTGCGGCGGGCTGCTCGGCGTGCGCCAAGACCGGCTACAAGGGCCGGCTGGCCCTGCACGAGGTGATGGTGGTCAGCGAGGAGATCGAGCGTCTCTGCGTGGCCCACGCCTCCGCCGCCGAAGTGAACGACGTCGCCCAGGAGCAGGGCATGCACACCCTGCGCACCGACGGCATGTACAAGGTGCGCGACGGGATGACCTCGCTCGAGGAGGTGCTGCGGGTGGTCGCCTGAGCACGGCGGCTCAAGCAGCCCGTCCGGGTGGCCGATCGACATGTCGTACCCCTCGACGAGGAGCAGCCCGTGGACCACCGCCCACAGCCCCAGTACCAGCCTCAGCGACCGGCGCAGACGCCGGGGCTTGCTCCTGCCCCTCGGCCGGCCCAGGCGCCGATGCCCCCGCGGGCGCCGATGCCGCCGCAGGCG
>JBAPWU010000197.1:0-19547 GCA_049283855.1 Kineosporiaceae bacterium | reverse complement strand
GGCCCGGACGCCGCGCCCCGACGGCGGCGCCGGGCTCGGCCTGGCCATCGCCCGGGGGATCGTCGAGGCACATCAGGGGCGGATCACCGCCTACAACATCGGCGACGGGTGCTGCTTCGACGTCCGGCTGCCTCTCGCGCTGAACCCGGCCTGAGCTCCCAGCTTCCCGGGTTACCGTGGTCGCGTGGACGAGAACCGTGCCCGCCGGGTCGTGGACGCACTGCGTGGGCGGGGCATCGACGCCCATCTGGAGAAGGCGGGGCTCTACCAATTCGGGGTACGGCTTGCCGTGACGCAGGGGCGCACCGCGGTGTGGGACACCGACGGGACGGCGGGTCTGGAGGCACTGGTGATGCGCAACGGGGTGATGGTGGGTTTCGTGCCGACCATCCCCGGCTCCGAGCACTTCGACGAGGATCAGGTGGTCGACGCCATCGTGCGGGCCGACTACGACCAGCCCGTCGCCACCCTGCGCAGGACGGCCCCGGCCCCGGCCGCGCCGCTCCCGCCGACCGGCGGCGTCTTCCGCCGCTTCCTGGACGGCTTCCGCTACCCCCGCTGACCCCAGCGTCAGGCTCCGGCCAGGGCGGCGATGCCGTCGTGGAACGCGGTCTGAGGCAACCAGCCCAGCTCGGCCCGGATCCGTGCCGTGTCGGCGGTGACGTGCCGCACGTCGCCGAGCCGGAACCGCCCGGTCACCACCGGAGCCGGGCCACCCATCACCTCGGCCAACCGGCGCGCCAGGTCGCCGATGGTCCGCTGCTCCCCGCTGGCCACGTTGAACACCTGGACCCCGGACGGCGCTGACGGAGCCGACGGCGCTGACGGCGCCGCATCCGCCGCCTGTGCCTCGAGCGCCGCACGGTTGGCCCGCGCGACGTCGTCCACGTGCACGAAGTCACGACGCTGCCCGCCGTCCTCGAACACCTGCGGCGCCTCGCCGCGCTCCAGGGCCGAGCGGAAGAGCGCCGCCACCCCGGCGTAGGGAGTGTTGCGGGGCATGCCCGGCCCGTAGACGTTGTGGTAGCGCAGCACGGTCGCCGCCCCACCGGTCTCCCGCGCCCAGACCCGGGTCAGCAGCTCCTGGGTCAGCTTGGTCACCGCGTAGGTGTTGCGCGGGTCGGGGGCGGCGTCCTCGCCGACCAGCGCGGGCTCGAGTGCCGTGGCGCAGCGAGGGCACAGCGGGTCGAACCGGCCCCGGCGCAGATCCGCCTCGGCCCGTGGCGGCGCGGGCACGTCACCGTGTTCGCGGCAGCGGTAGCGGCCCTCGCCGTAGACCACCATCGAGCCGGCCAGCACCATCCGGCGGACGCCGGCCCGCGCCATCTCGGCCAGCAGCACCCCGGTACCCACGTCGTTGGCCGAGGTGTACCTCGGCAGATCGTCCAGGTCGACCCCGAGCCCGACCATCGCCGCCTGGTGACACACGGCCTCGACGCCGCGCAGCGACGAGGCCACCACGGCGCCGTCCCGCACGTCACCGGCGATCACCGGCACGCCGGACACCTCGGTGGGGGCGCCGTCCGGATGTGCGGCAGGGGTCCCGGCGTCCAGCACCCGCACCTCATGACCGGCGGCCAGCAACGAGCGGACCACCGCCGATCCGATGAAGCCGGCGCCGCCGGTGACCAGGATCCGCACGGCGGTCACCCTAGCCGCAGGCGAGAATGGCTCATCGTGACCCCCTCGCCGAGCGCCTCCGCCGCCCCACCGTCGCGGCTGCGCCGGGACGAGGTGACCTACACCGCCTACCTCGCCCTGGCGGGGTGGGCCTGGTTCCTCTACGGGTTCGGCGCGATGCTGACGCTGCTGGTCGAGGAGCAGGGGATCAGCCGGACCGTCGGCGGGCTGCACCTGACCGCGCAGGCCCTCGGCGGGTTGGTGTCCGGTCTGCTGGTCGCCCCGGTGGTCCGCCGGGTGCGCCGCCGGGGGGCGCTGATCCTGGGCGCCGCACTGATCGTCAGCGGCATCGCGCTGCTGCTGATCGGCGCGCCCACCGCGCTCACCCTGTGCGCCGCCCTGGTCCTCGGCACCGGCGGATCACTGTCGATCATCGCGATCAACCCGATCCTGGTCCAGCACCACGGCGCCGCCGGGGCTGCCGTGATCAGCGAGGCCAACGCCGTCGCGGCCGGGGTCGGGCTGATCGCACCCCTGGCCGTCGGCGCCGGCATCAGGGCCGGACTCGGCTGGAGGCCGGCCCTCCTGGTCACCGCCGCGGTGATGACGGTGGTGGCCTGGCGCGTGCGCGCCCTTCCCCGTCCCACGGCGTCGGTGGACGCCGGGCTGCCGCCACGGGGGAGCGGCGCCGGCCGGTTGCCGGCGGCGATCTGGCCGTTGATGGCGGTGATCGTGCTGTGTGTCGGGGTCGAGTTCTCGATGACCACGTGGACGGCCGAACTGCTGCGCCGGGAGATCGGCATGGCCGACTCGGCTGCCGCCGCGGGCGTCTCGGCGATCGTCGCCGGCATGGCGCTGGGGCGGCTGCTGCTGTCCCGCCTGGCGTTGCGGTGGCACCCGCGGCCCCTGCTGTTCGGTGCGATCGGCGTCGCCCTGTGCGGCTGGGGCCTGCTCTGGGCGGCGAGCTCGCCGGGGCCGGCGGTCGCCGGGTTGATCCTGGCCGGCCTGGGCATCGGCGGCCACTTCCCGCTCGGGCTCTCGCTGATGCTCGCGCACGCACACGGTCAGCAGGACAAGGCCTCCGGCGCTTTGTCGATCGGGGTCTCGGCGGGGATCGGGCTCGCGCCCTTCGCGCTGGGCGCGCTCGCCGACGCCACCAGCGTGCACACCGCCTTCCTGGTGGTGCCCGGGCTGCTGCTGGTCGCCACCGGTGTGCTGGTCGCCGTCGTGTAGCACGCCGGCTCAGGGGTGCTGCTCGACCACCCGGAAGGCGAGCTGGCCGACTTCGACGATGTCGCCGGGGAAGAGCTGGCGACCGCGCCGGGTCTCCGGCTCCTCGTTGACCAGCACCACCTCGCTGGCCAGCAGCGCCTTGACGTCGGATCCCGCCCCCACGACGTCCACCAGCTTCAGGAACTGACCCAGCCGGATCCCATCCCCGGTGATCTCCACGTCTCTCACCCCGCCATCATTGCGCCTCACCCCGGGGTGTCCGCCGCGAGAGGGCCGCCGCTACAGTGCGCCGGATGAGCAGCGCCCGGCGGGGCATCGTCGCGATCTCCGTCACGGGCATGCTGTGGGCGACGATCGGCATCTCGGTCCGGCTGCTTCAGGATCATGCGGATCTGGACTCGTTGGTGATCCTGTTCTGGCGTCTCGTGGTCGCCAGCCTCGCCCTGGCTCTGATCGTCGGGGCGAAGGGCGCCCGGTCACTGCTGGCCGAGCTGCGTCGTCCGGATCGGGGGGCGCGGTTGCTGGTGGTGTCGGTCGCCTCGATCGGCTTCCAGCTCACCTACTTCTACGCCGTGGCCGACGTGGGCGTGGCCGCGGCGACCCTGGTCACCCTGGGCCTGGCGCCGGTGGCGGCCGTCGTGGTGGAGAGCGCCCGGGCCCGGCAGTGGCCGGCGCCGCTCACCCTCGCCGTCCTGATCTGCGCCCTGACCGGGCTCGCGCTGGTCTCCCTGTCCCGCTCCACCGAGATCGTGGCGCCGCATCCGGCCCGCGGCCTCGCGCTCGCGGTGGCCTCCGGCCTGCTCTACGCGGGCTCGACCCTGATCTCGCGGCGGCTCTCCGGCCGGCTCTCGCCGCAGGCGCTGACCGCGGGCACGACGATGATCGGCCTGGTGCTGCTGCTCGTGCCGGCGCTGGTGATCGGGGCAGCCGTGCCACTCACGGCGCCGGTGCTCGGCGGGCTCGCCTACCTCGGCCTGGTCACCACCGTCATCGCCTACATGCTGTTCTACCTGGGCCTGCGCACCACGCCCGGCGGGGTGGCGATGGTGCTCACCCTGCTCGAACCGGCGACCGCCGTGGTGCTGGCGGCGGTGCTGCTGGCCGAGCCGATCACGCTGACCAGCGGCTCCGGCGCGCTGCTGGTGCTGACCGCGGTGGCCGTCCTCTCCCTGGCTCCCAGCGTGTCGTCGCCGCCGTGAGCCGGGTGATGGTGACCACGATCGCCGTCCTGATCGGCGCGCCGCCGCGACCTCACCTGAGCCTGCGCCTGCTCACAGCGAGCGCTGGTAGGCGGCGAACGCTCGGGTCGCCAACGCGGTCATCACCGTCGCGGCGGCGGCCAGCAGACCGAGCCTCGTCCCGACCACGGACCAGTCGGTGCCGGTCCGCAGCGCCTGTCGCGCCGCGACCACCGCCCAGTCCACGGGGTTGTACCTCGCGACGGTCTGCAGCCAGGACGGCGCCAGTCGCGTGTCCATCAAGGCCGACGAGACGAACTGCAGCGGGAGCACCACGAACTGACTGATCCCGATCAGCGCCTCCTGCTGGCGCAGCAGCAGCGCCATCGCGTTGGAGAGGGCCGCGACGACCACGGAGATCAGCACCGCCGCCACGACGGTCACCGCGACCCCGCCGACCCCGCCGGGGAACCGGGCTCCGGCCAGCAAGGCGATGCCGAACACCATCAGGGTCTGCACGACCGTCGTGAGTCCCTGGTAGGCCAGGGTGCCGATCATCATCGCTCCGCGGCTCACCGGTGAGGCGAGCAGCCGGTCCATGACACCGCGGCTCATGTCGTCGATGTAGACCGTCCCCGCCCATCCGCTGGAGAAGAGCGCCGTCATCATGACCACTCCGGGGGTGAGGAACTCCAGGTAGGAGCCGGCTCCGGTCGAGAATCCGGGGATCCCGACGATGGACTGGAAGAGCTGGCCGAACAGCAGCAACCAGATCGCGGGCTGCACGACGGTCATGATGGCGAAGGCCGGCTGTCGGATCAGCGAACGCACCGATCGCAGCGTCAGCTGGGCCGAGTGCGGAAGAAGCCGCGGACCGGGTGCCCGACCTCGGGTCCCGTCCGCCGCCGCACCGGCTGCGGTCGTCGCCGCGCTCATGCCGCCACCTCGAACCGGCGACCCGCGTGACGCAGGTACACGTCGTCCAGGGTCGGCCGTGCCACGGTCACGGACACGACCGTGAGCCCGGCCTCGTCGAGCCCGGCGAGGACGGCTGGTACGGCTCGCGATCCGCTGCCCGCCCGAGCCCGCAGGGTCGTGCCGTCGACCCGGACCTCGCTCAGATCGCCGCTGCCGGAGGGGGCCGCCGTAATCGACCCTGCGAGGTGGGCCGCGGCCCGGGCCGCGGCGTCCACGGAGTCGAGCTCCACGACGACGGTGTCGCCGTCCAGTTCGCTCTTCAGCTGTTCGGGCGTGCCCTCCACCACGACGCGACCGTGGTCGATGATCGTCACGAGGTCGGCCAGCCGGTCCGCCTCGTCGAGGTAGTGCGTGGTGAGCAGGACGGTCACCTGCTCCTGCGCGGAGAGCCGCCCGATCTCGGCCCACATCTCGGCGCGCGCCTCCGGGTCGAGGCCCGTCGTCGGCTCGTCGAGGAAGAGCACCTGCGGGCGGTGTACCAGCCCGATCGCGACGTCCAGCTTGCGGCTCATCCCGCCCGAGAACGTCTTGGCCAGCCGGTCCGCAGCATCGGTCAGCCCGAACCGCTCGATCAGGTCGGCGGCACGAGCCGTGGCGGCGGAACGGTTCAGGCCCTGGATGCGACCGGCGAGCACCAGGTTCTCACGGGCCGTCGCCAGCGGATCGCTCGAGCTCTTCTGCGACACCAGGCCGATCGCGCGCCGCACCGCGCTGGGGTTGCGCGCGACGTCGACGCCGGCCACCGTCGCCCGGCCGGAGTCGGGGCGAGCCAGTGTGGTGAGGATCTTCACCGTCGTGGACTTGCCGGCTCCGTTCGGGCCGAGCAGCGCGTGTACCGAGCCGGGCCGCACCGCGATCGAGAGCCCGTCGAGAGCGTGGACGCGTGGCGTGCCGCGGCCGCCCGGATACGTCTTGACCAGGTCGATCGCGACCAACGCGTCGGTCTCGCCACGGGATCTGAGTGTGGACATGCGTGACTCCCTCATCTGGTGGGGAGTCGAGGCGGCGGCGCTATCGTGATGAGTGCGCCTCGGATCGCGACCGCTGGTCTCGACTCGGGTGACGGCCCCTGGCCGGTGTTCCCGCACCGGTCAGGGGTTTGTGCGTGGTACTGGCTACAGCCCCTCAGCGACCGTCGTCGCTGAGGCTCCATTGCAGGACGGCAGCCTCCTCCCCGAGGTGGTGCACCGGGTCGGTCATGATCTGTTCGAGCGGCACGCCCTCGTCGCGCAGCTCGTGGATCCGTTGCCACACCGTGAGCCCGCCGAACGTGCCGGACCGGATCCGTGACACGAGATCGGTGGCGAACGTCAGCTCGGCGGTCAGCGTCGCGCGCCGGTAGTGGCTCTCGACCACGAAGATCTCGGGAAGGTAGGACGCCTCGGCGAGCATGGAGTCGAGCGTCCGCAGCTCCATGCGCAGCTTCTCCGCCCGCTGGTCCAGCAACCGGGCGACCTCGCCCGGTGGCAGCCCGGGCATCAACGAGAGCCCTGCCTCCAGCGAGGTGAAGTCGCGCACCGGCGTGCTGAGCAGTTCTGCCAGCCAGTCCTCGAACTCGGTGACGCCGGCCTCGGTGATCTCGTAGACCGTGCGCTCGGGCCGCCGTCCGGAGCGGACGGTCTCCACCGCCGTGATCAGCCCGTGCTTCTGCAGCGACTCGACGACGGCGTAGAGCGAGCCGTAGTTGAGCTTGATGCTCTGCTCCTTGCCGCGGCTGCGCAGCGTCGTGGAGATCTCGTAGGGGTGCATCGGCCGCTCGCCGAGGCAGCTCAGGACGGCGAGCGCCAGCGGGTTCGACACCCTGCGTCGCGTCATGTCGCCTCCCCGATCTCGATTACTCGAAATGAAGTATTCGCCGAGGAGGCCACGCCGTCAAGAGGGGCTCCGGGCCGGCCCCGTGCCGCAACCGGGAAATGCTGTGGACCGGGATGGTTCCTCGGGGGAGGCTGGCTCCATGTCCGAGACCCTGATCCGGGTCGGGCACGCGACCGACCCGGATCGCTTCCTCGCCACCGACCGCATCGTGTGGTTCGAGGAGGCAACCGATGAGAGCCCACAGGACGCGCTGGAGGGTGTGCCGGTCGACCAGCGGTTCGCGGCGGAGATCGAGGGTGCCGACCCGGCGTACTACGCCGGGGTGTACGGCGTGCGGCCCCTCACCCTGACCGTCCCCGGCGGCACCCGGCACGACGCACGACGGGTGCCGGTCGCCGGCCTGACCTGGGTGGGCGTTCATCCCGATCAGCGCCGTCGCGGCGTGCTGACCGCTTTGATGCGCCACCACCTCGACCGGACGCTGGCCGACGGCGTGGCCGTGTCGGCGCTGCACTGCAGCGAGCCCGAGATCTATGGGCGCTACGGCTACGGCATGGCAACGACCCAGTCCGTCGTCACGCTCGGCCGCGGCACCGCCCTGACCGCTCCGCGGCTCGACGCGGCCGCTGCCGAGCTGACCACCCAGCTCGCCACCATCTCCGACCGGGGGATGGCGCGACGGCTGCGGGAGTGCGACGAGGCCATCGCCGAGACCGAGCTCGGCACGATCGTGTTCGCGGAGGGGTACTACCGCCGCGTCGTCCGCCCGACCCCGCAGAGCCTGCGCGACAAGGAGCCCCTGCGCGTCCTCTTCGCGGGCCGCAACGGACGTGACGTCGGGATGGCGCTGTTCCGGCGCACCCACAAGTGGGAGCGGGGGCGTCCCGGCGGAGAGCTCGAGGTGAGCTTCCTGGGCGGGGACCCGGCGGCACGTCTGGCCCTGCTGCGCCGGCTGGTGGACTTCGACCTCATGGGCAGCGTGAAGGTCGCGGTCGGAATCGACGACCCGCTGTGGCACTGGATCACCGGGCCGCGATCGACGAGCGACTCCCACGTCCGGGACAGCCTCTGGGTCAGGCTGGTCGATCTCCCGGCCGCGCTGGTCTCCCGCGGGTATGAGGCGGACTGCGACGTGGTGGTCGAGGTGACCGACGCGTGGCTCCCCCGCAACGCCGGCCGCTGGCGGCTCACCGTGAGCACGGGCGAGGCGACGGTGGCGCCGACCGACGCGGATCCGGACACCGCGCTCGACATCGCGGTGCTGGGTGCTGCCTGGCTGGGCTCGACCAACCTGGCGGCGATGCACCGCGCCGGCCAGGTCTCCGAGAAGCGCCCGGGCGCGATCCGGGAGCTGTGGCGGGCGCTGCGCACCGACGTGGCGTCCGGTCCCTCGGCCGGTTTCTGACGCGCAACGCCGGACGGCGGGCCCGCTCCTGCCACGTTGCCTGCCATGGTCGTCGGCGGCGTGGCCGCGGCGCCGACGTCAGGCCTCCTGGTCGGCGGTGTGGCGCAGGCTCTCCTGCCAGGCGGCGTGCAGCCGGGCATAGGGCCCGTCGCTCGTGGCCAGGTCCGACGGTGAGCCGTCCTCGACGATCCGGCCGTCCGCGATCACCAGGACCCGGTCGGCGATCGCCACCGTCGACAGGCGATGGGCGATGATCAGCGCCGTCCGGTCGCGCAGGATCGTGCCCAGCGCCCGCTGCACCAGTCGCTCGCTCGGGATGTCGAGCGAGGAGGTGGCCTCGTCCAGCACCAGCACCGCCGGGTCGGCCAGGAACGCGCGGGCGAAGGAGACCAGCTGGCGCTGCCCGGCCGACAGCCGTCCACCGCGCTTGCGCACATCGGTGTCGTAGCCCTCGGGCAGTGCCGCGAACACCTCGTGCGCACCGATCACCCGGGCCGCCTGCTCGACCTCGTCGCGGGTGGCCTCGGGACGGCCGAAGGAGATGTTGTCGGCCACGCTGCCGGCGAACAGGAAGCTCTCCTGGGTCACCGTGACCACCGCGCGGTGCAGATCGTCCTCGGCGATGTCCCGCAGATCGAGCCCGTCGAGCAGCACCCGCCCCGAGGAGGGGTCGTAGAACCGCCCGACCAGGCGCGCGATCGTGGTCTTGCCCGCCCCGGTCGCCCCGACCAGCGCCACCGTCTGCCCGGCGGGGATGCGCAGGTCGAGCTTGGGCAGCACCACCCGTCGGCGATAGCCGAAGGTGACCTTCTCGAACCGCACCTCCCCGCGCGGGTTCGGCAGCGCCACCGGCGCGGCCGGGTCCGCCACCGACAACGGCTCCTCCAGCACCCCGGACACCTTCTCCAGGGCGGCACTCGCCGACTGGAACGCGTTGAAGTACTGGGAGAGATCCTGCAGCGGGTCGAAGAACCGGCGCAGGTAGAGCAGGAACGCGGCCAGCACCCCGACCTGCAGGTCGCCGTCCAGCACCCGCAGCCCGCCGACCAGCAACACCGCCGCGATCGCGGTGTTGGAGACCAGCTTGAGCCCCGGGCCGAACACGGCCATCAGGGCGAAGGTGCGCTGCGAGCTCTTCCGGTACTCCTCCGAGAGGTCGTCGAAGATGGCCTGGTTGCGCGGCTCCCGGCGGAACGCCTGGACGGCGCGGATCCCGTTCAGGGTCTCGACGAACTGCACGATCACCCGCGCCACCGCCTCCCGGCTGGCCCGGTAGGCCTTGGCGGACTCATGGCGGAACCACACGGTGAGCCCGATCACGGGGATGAACGCGACCAGGCCGACCAGGGCCAGCGGGGCGTCGAGGAGCAGCATCACCGTGCCGATGCTGAGGATCGACAGCACCGCCATCACCACCGAGTCCAGCCCCTCCTCGAGGAACTCGGAGATGGCGTCGATGTCGGAGGTCTGCCTCGAGATCACCCGGCCCGAGGTGTAGTCCTCGTGGAAGGCCATCGACAGCCGCTGGAAGTGCTCGAACAGGCGCCCGCGCAGGTCGAGCACGACGTCCTGCCCGACCCGCCCGGTCACCCGCAGGAACGCGCGCTGGGTCACCACCTGCACCGCGATCGCCACGGCGAAGACGCCGACGATGCGCAGCAGGGTGGCGTTGCCCTCACCGCGCACGATCGGCGGGATGCCGCGGTCGATGCCCAGCCCGATCAGGTACGGACCGGCCAGCGAGGCCAGGTTCTGCACCACCACCAGCAGGACCAGCAGCCACAGCGTGCGCCGGTGCGGGCGCAGCAGGTCGCCCAGCAGGCGCCGGCTGCGCGCCTGAAGCAGGCTGGCCACGGAGCCGCGCACGTCGTCCTGCTGCTCTGCGGCCACCCCACGCCAGTCGTCCTCCACCGGGGTACTCATCGGGCCACCTCCGCTCCGGCGTGCTCGCCCATCAGGTCGGCGTAGACGGGGTGGCTCTCCAGCAACTCCCGGTGGCTCCCGACGGCTTCGACCCGGCCGCCGTGCAGCAGCGCCACCCGGTCGGCCAGCGCCACGGTCGAGGGCCGGTGCACCACCAGCAGCGCGGTCGTGGTGGCCAGCACCCGGCGGAGCGCCTCCTCGACCAGGGCCTCGGTCTCCACGTCGAGCGCCGACAACGGGTCGTCGAGCACCAGCACCGAGGGACGACCGAGCACCGCCCTCGCCAGGGCCAGGCGTTGACGCTGACCGCCGGACAGCGACATGCCCTGCTCGCCGACGCGGGTGTCCAGGCCCCAGGGGAGGTCGTAGGCGAACTGCGCCTGGGCCAGCGCGAGGGCCTCCTCCAGCTCCGACTCGGTCGCTCCCGGCCGGCCCAGGGTGACGTTCTCGCGCACGCTCGCCGAGAACAGGATCGGCTCCTCGAACGCGGTGGCCACCGTCGTCCGCAGCCGCGGCAGCGGAAGGTCGCGGACGTCGTGCCCGTCGATCAGGATCCTCCCCGAGGTCGCGTCGACCAGGCGCGGCAGCAGCATCGCCAGGGTGGTCTTGCCCGAGCCGCTGGCGCCGACCAGGGCCAGGGTCTCCCCGGCCGCGATCTCCAGGTGGACGTCGCGCAGCACCGGCCGGCCCTGTTCGCCGTAGTCGAACGAGACCGCCTCGAAGCGCACATTCCCTTGTGCGGGAACGCGTGGGACGGCGGCGGAGCCGGAACCAGCAGGCGAGCGGATCTCCGGTTCGGTGTCGAACACCTCGTAGAGCCGCTGCGCCGCGGTGGCGGCCTCCTGCGCGGAGGCGAGGATGAACCCGAGCGCCTCGATCGGCCAGACCAGCTGCAGAGCCAGGGTGACGAAGGCGACCAGGGCACCGACGGTCAGCCGGCCCGAGCCCACCGCTCCGGCCCCGAGCAGCAGGATCAGGGCCAGGGTGGCGTTCGGGATCGCGTCCAGGACGGCGTGCACATTGGCCCGCAGGCGCACCAGGTCGAGCCGGACGGCGCGTACCCGCACCGCGTCCCGGTGGTAGCGCTCGGCGACCAGCCGGCGTCGTCCGAACGCCTTGATCACCCGGACCCCGGTGGCCGCCTCCTCGACGGCGGTGGCCAGGTCGCCCTGTTCGTCCTGCACCCGGCGGGAGACCTTCGAGAACTGGCGGCCGAAGCGCACGCAGGCCACGGCGACCGGCACCAGCGAGGCACTGACCACCAGGCCGAGGGCGGTGTCCAGGTGCACCAGCAGCGAGCAGATGGCCACGAACCAGCCGAGGTTCACCACCAGGAACACCAGGCCGAAGCTGACGAAGCGGCGGATCGCCGACAGGTCGGAGGTCATCCGGGAGAGCAGCTGCCCGGAGTGCCAGCGGTCGTGGAAGGACGGCGGCAGCGCCTGCAGGTGGGCGTAGAGCGCATCCCGGACGTCGCGCTCCATGCTCAGCGCCATCGTCGACTGCACCCACCGGCGCCAGAACGCCAGCCCCGCCTCGGCCACACCCAGCACCAGCGCCAGCCAGAACAGCGGCACCAGACCCGCCCGGTCGCCGTCCGCCAGGGGGCCGTCGACCACCCGGCGGATCACCAGCGGCACCATCACCGCGGTCACCACCCCGATCAGGGCAGTGAGGATCATGACGGCCATCTGCGCGGCATACGGGCGCACGTACTCCCGCATCCGCCACAACGAGCCCAGAGGTCCGGTGATCCTGGGCAGCGCAAGGCGTTGTGAAGGAGTCATGATGTTTCGACGGTACGCGTGACCACCGACAGCCCGCCTCCGGATTCTTCCGGCGGGGGGCTGTCAGCGGTGCGCGGTAGTTACATCAGGTGCGCTGCGTCAGTCGTCGTCGTGTTCCGAGTGCACCCGCATCACCTGCAGTTGCCCACCCTCCACGAGTTCGCCGGAGATGGCTTCGCGGGTAATGGCGTAGTGCGCCTGGGTGGTGAGCAGGAACGCGCCCTTGCCCAGGATTGAGGAGACGTCGAGCACGCCCGAGGACTCCTCGTCCGTGGTGAGCAGCCCCGGTGCTCCAGCGGCGAAGCGCGCAGGGTCGTGCGCGGCGACCTGGGTCAGCCGGTCACCCTTGACCGAGTACTGCCATACGCGCGCCAGGTACGGCTGGTTGCCCGGGTCCTCCTGCAGGATGAGCTTCCCATTGCGAGTCATCGTCATGTTGTCGAGCATCTGCTGGCCTTCGGTGCCGTCGAGCAGGGCCTCGATCGTGCCGCCGGCGGCCGGGTTGGACACGTCGGCGAACCGCAACCGCCACAGCCGGCTGTGCCCGTCGAACTTGTCCGTGGTGTTGACGTAGAAGTCGTTCGGGTGCTTCGGGTCCCAGGCGCCGTCCTCGGGGCGCAGGAACTCGGTGACCCCGGCCTCGACGCTCGCCGACTGCAGCGTGGCGCCGGTCCATGAGGACACGTCGCCGAAGGGGTGCAGGCTGAACGCGGTGCCCTTCGCGAAGGGTGCCGCGGACTGCTCCAGTGGGCCGCCGGAGACCTTGACCCCGAACAGCGTCCCGCCGGTCAGGCCGGCCTTGTCGACGGGGGAGCCGGTGGACTTCTTGGTTCCCACGTAGACGTAGAGCTGGCCGGGGGTGGTGTCATCGGTGCCGATCACCACGGTCCTGTCCCCGGTAGCCGGGTTCGCCAGCTGGTTCTCGAAACTGGCCTTGCCCAGATGAGGCAACTCGTAACTGGTGCCGTCCATCAGGTGGGCGAAGGCCCGCCCCTCGGTGCCGGTCTCCTCGCCGTTCATGAAGATCCGGCCCGGATAGCCTTTGCCGGACCTGCGGTTGTAGAACGCCGAGGAGGCCGGGAGGTCGGCGGAGCAGAGCCGGGAGAGCGTGTTCGTGCCGCTCTGCAGGACCAGCGTGCGGATCAGGTCCTCACCCTTGAGAACCTTCAGGTCCTTCTTCCGGATGATCCACTTCGAGACGAACGCCCCAGCGGCACCGTGGGCCCGGGTGATCCCCTTGTCGGCGCCGAGCTCGTGGTTCATCAGCACGGTGAAGGTGCCATCGCCGTTGTCGAAGGCGCCCAGCCCGTCTGGAATGCCGACCATCCGGTAGGGCGTGCCGTCGGGCTTGTTGCCGACGGCGTCCCCGACCGTGAGCACGGAGGTCACGGACACCCCGGGCGCCGACGGCACCAGATACGGCGAGGTCGAGGTACTGGGTCCCGTGGAGGACTTCGGCGTGTCCGCTGCTGCTCCACCCACCCCGGCGAGGCCGGGGAGCGCCACGCCGATCAGGGCGCCGGCGAGCCACCTGGTCCGACGAGTGTCCATGAGGTCTCTTCCTTCCGTCGACAAGCCCCGAGAGTGAGGAGTCGTCCTCACCGCGAGAGTCATCAGACCGGGCGACGGGGACCGGTGAGGGTGCTGCAGCCGAGGAGGGCGGAAACCCCGGGTGAAGAGACGGACCGGGTACGTTCGATCCGTGAAGGTCGCCGTCCCAGCTGAAAGCACTCCAGGGGAACGCCGGGTGGCCACGCTGCCCGAGGTCGTTCCCTCCCTCACCCGCGCCGGGCTCGAGGTCGTCGTCCAGTCGGGCGCCGGCCTGCACTCCCTCGCCCCCGACGCTGCCTACCGCGACGCCGGGGCCGAGGTGGTGGCGGCCATCGCCGCCTCCACGGTCGACGTCCTGCTCCACGTCCGGCCCCTGCACCCACGGGTGGTCACCCGGCTCAGACCGGGGGCGATCACCATCGGTTTCTGCGCGCCGTCCACCGAGTTCGGGACCGTGCGCGCGCTGCGGGACGGCCGGATCACCGCATTCGCCATGGAACTGGTGCCACGCATCTCCCGCGCCCAGTCGATGGACGCGCTGACCTCGCAGGCGCTGGTGGCCGGGTACCGGGGCGTGCTCGAGGGGGCGATGCGGCTGCCGCGATTCCTTCCCCTGTTCATGACCGCCGCCGGAACCATCCCGCCGGCCAAGGTGCTGGTGCTCGGGGCCGGCGTCGCCGGTCTGCAGTCGATCGCCACCGCCAAGCGGCTCGGCGCGAAGGTCTCCGCCTACGACGTCCGGACCACCAGCGCCGAGGAGGTGAGGTCGATGGGCGGGGAATTCCTCGACCTCGGCCTGGAGGCGATCGAGGGCGCCGGCGGCTACGCCCGGGAGCAGAGCGAGGACCGGGCGGCGCGGCAGCAGCAGGCGCTCGCGCCGTTCATCGCCGCCTCCGACCTCGTGGTCACCACCGCGGCCGTGCCCGGACGACGCGCGCCCGTGTTGGTCACGGCCGGCATGGTGCGGGCGATGGCACCCGGCGCGGTGATCGTCGACCTCGCCGCCGAGAGCGGAGGCAACGTCGAGGGCTCGGTGGCCGGTCAGGACGTCGTGATCTCGGTCGAGGGTGGCCAGGTGCTGCTGGTGGGCATGAAGGACGCCGCCAGCACCATGCCGGCCGACGCGTCCCGGCTGTACGCCAGGAACGTGGCCAACCTGCTGCTGCTGATGACCAAGGACGGCGCCGTTGTGCCCGACCTCGACGACGAGGTGGTGGCAGGCACCTGCCTGACCCACGACGGCGCCGTCCTGCACGCGCAGACCTCCGAGTCGATCGGCGGGTCGACCGGCGCTCCGGTGGCCGCACCACCGAGTAGCCCGCCCGGGGGAGGGGACGCCTGATGAGCGGGGTAGCACTGCTGGTGATCTTCGTCCTGGCCGTCTTCATCGGCTTCGAGGTGGTCTCCAAGGTGTCCACCACCCTGCACACGCCGTTGATGTCCGGCGCCAACGCCATCCACGGGATCATCCTGGTCGGTGCGGTGATCGTGGCCGGCTCGGCGAGGAGCACCCCGGCGCTGGTGGTCGCCCTGGTCGCGGTGGTCCTGGCCACGGTCAACCTGGTCGGAGGCTTCGTGGTCACCGACCGGATGCTGGCGATGTTCACGGGCCGGGCGTCTCGGAAGCCGGGTGGGGCGCGGTGAACGTGCTGTCCGCGAACCTCACCGAGGTCCTGTACCTCGCCGCCGCGGTCTGCTTCATCCTGGCCCTGAAGGGTCTGTCGTCGCCGAGGTCGGCGCGGCGGGGCAACCTGATCGGGGCCGGCGGCGGGGCACTGGCCCTGCTGGTCGCCTTCCTCTCCAACGACCTGGACCACCTCGTGCCGATCGCGATCGCGATCGTCATCGGCGCGGCGATCGCCGTGCCCACGGCGCGCAGGGTGCAGATGACCCAGATGCCGCAGCTGGTGGCGCTGTTCAACGGCGTCGGCGGCGGAGCGGCGGCCCTGGTGGCGCTGCTCGAGCTGGCCGGCCACGAGGGCGCCGATGCCACCGGCACCCTGGCGGCGATCGCCTTCACGGTCCTGGTCGGGTCGGTGTCCTTCGCCGGCTCGGTGATCACGTTCCTGAAACTGCAAGAGATCATGACCACCCGGCCGGTGATCATCCCCACGGCCAGGCCGCTCATGATCGGCGGGCTGGCCGCGGCGGTGGCGGGCGCCGTCCTGGTGTTCCTGCTCGGTCAGCTGTGGATCGGGCTGGTCCTGCTGGCGCTCGGTCTGGCGCTCGGCGTGATGCTGGTGCTGCCGGTCGGGGGGGCCGATGTGCCGATCGTGATCTCGTTGCTCAACGCCTTCACCGGTCTGACCGTGGCCGCAGGCGGCTTCGTGCTGCAGAACACCCTGCTGCTGGTGGCCGGCACCCTGGTCGGTGCCAGCGGCACCATCCTGACCCGGCTGATGGCAGCGGCGATGGGTCGCTCGGTGAGCGGGGTGATGTTCGGCGCGCTCACGGGTGGCTCGACCGCCGGGTCGACGGCGATCTCGAACCGCCCGGTGCGCTCCGCCAGCCCGGACGACGTGGCGATCCTGCTCGAGTACGCCAGCAAGGTGATCTTCGTCCCGGGGTACGGCCTCGCGGTCGCTCAGGCGCAGCACACCCTGCGCGAACTGGCCGAGGTGCTGGAGAAGAAGGGCTGCGAGGTGCTCTACGCCATCCACCCGGTGGCGGGCCGGATGCCCGGGCACATGAATGTGCTGCTGGCCGAGGCGGATGTGCCCTACGAGGCGCTCAAGGAGATGGGCGAGGTCAATCCCGAGTTCCGGACCGCGGACGTGGTGCTGGTGGTCGGGGCCAACGACGTGGTGAACCCGGCGGCCAGGACCGATCCGGGCGCGCCGATCTACGGCATGCCGATCCTCGAGGTGTCGGACGCGCAGCAGGTCGTGTTCCTCAAGCGCTCCATGCGCCCCGGCTTCGCGGGCATCGAGAACGCGCTGCTGTACGAGCCCACGACCTCCCTCCTCTTCGGAGACGCCAAGGACTCCCTGACCAAGGTCCTCGCCGCCCTCACGTCCCTGTGACGCACGGTGGGCAGGGCAGACTGGGGCGGTGTCCCCTTCTGGTCTCGCCCGGGGTCGCGGGGGATGAGGCGCTATCTGCATATCCTGAGCCGCCCAGGTGCCCTGCTCCCGTTCCTGGCATCGTTCGCGGCGCGGCTGCCGGTGTCGATGGTCCCGCTGGGGATCGTGCTGCTCGTGCAGTCGGTCCGCGGGGCCTACGCCCCGGCCGGCCTGGTCACCGCCGCCTTCACCCTGGGCGTGGCCGTGTCCAGCCCGGCCTGGGGAGCCCTGATCGACCGGGTCGGTCAGCCGAAGGTGATCATTCCGTTGTCGGCGGCGTCCGCCGTCCTGCTCGTGCTGCTGGCCGTGGGCGCGGTGCGTGGCGCCTCGGACGCCGTCCTGATCGGGTTCGCGGCCGGGGTGGGCGCGACGTTCCCGCCGATCTCCCCGGCGATGCGCGCCGCCTGGCGGGTGGTGGTGGAGGACGAGGACGACCGGCGGGCCGCCTACGCCCTCGAAGGCGTGGTGATCGAGGTGGTCTTCGTCGGCGGGCCCCTGCTGCTGTCGCTGCTGCTGGTGACCACGTCGCCGGTGGTGCCCCTGCTGGTGACCGCGGGCCTGATGGGCATCGGCGGGATCGGCTATGCGGCGACCCGAGCCGCGCGAACCTGGCGGCCCGAGCCTCACCATGAGGGCCCGGGGACGCGGGGTCCGTCCCCGCTGAGGGTTCCGGGCGTGGCTGCCGTGCTCACCGTGGCCCTGCTGGTGGCGATCGCCTTCGGTCAGCTCGACGTCTCGCTGGCGGCCACGGCGCAGACGGTGCTCGGCGACCAGGCGCTGGTCGGCCTGCTGTTCATGTCCATCGCCGGCGGCAGTGTGGTCGGCGGAACCTGGTACGGCACGCGGCGGTGGCTCCGTGGTGAGCATGCTCGGCTGCCGATCAGCCTGACCGGCCTCTGTCTGGGCATGTCCGGGGTCACCGCGCTGATCGCATTCGGCGTCTCCGCCCTGGGCGCCCTGATGCCCCTGCTCTTCCTGACCGGCCTGTCGATCGCGCCGGGGCTGATCATGATGGCCAACCTGATCGACGATCACGCCTCTCGCGACCGGTTGAGCGAGGCCCAGTCCTGGCTGACCACCGCCTTCACGGCCGGCGGTGCCGCCGGGACGGCGCTCGCCGGCGTGCTGGTCGACCACGGCGGGCCGTCGCGCTCGTTCCTCGGCGCCACGCTCGGCATGGTCGGTGCCGCCCTGCTCGCCCTTGCCGCCCAACGCTTCTGGCACCTCCCCACCCCCTGAGCCCCGCTCATGCTCGTCGGGTTCTGCGGGTGGGTCGGCGCGACCGTCGTGCCGGGCGTACTCCTCGATCAGGTGTCCAGAATCACGGCATTCGGGGTCAGGTCGAGGCACGGCAGCGGCACCTGGCAGCATGACTGGCGTGCACAGTCTCGCCAGCGACAACTACGCCGCCGTCCACCCCGAGGTGATGGCCGCGCTGGCCGCCGCCAACGAGGGCCACGTTCCCTCGTACGGGGCCGACCCGGTCACCGAGCGAGCGATCGCGGCCATGCGCGCCGACCTCGGGGCGGACGCCGAGATCGGGTTCGTGTTCAACGGCACCGGGGCGAACGTGGTCGGGCTGCAACTCATGCTCCACCCGTGGCAGCACGTGGTCTGCGCGCGCACGGCACACATCAACGTCGACGAGTGCGGCGCCCCCGAGCGGCTGATCGGGGCCAAACTGCTCGACCTCGAGACGCCTGACGGCAAGCTGACCCCGGAGGCCGTGCGCGCCGTCCACACCGGGATCGGGGTCGAGCACCACACCCAGCCCCGGGTGGTCTCGATCAGCCAGTCGACCGAACTCGGCACCGTGTACACCGCGGAGGAGATCGGCGCGCTGGCCGACACCGCGCACTCCCTGGACATGTACCTGCATCTGGACGGCGCCCGGATCGCCAACGCTGCGGCCGGCCTCGACGCCGCGCTCGCGACGGTCACCTGTGACGCCGGGGTGGACGTGATGTCGTTCGGCGGCACCAAGAACGGACTGCTCGGCGGGGAGGCCGTGGTCGTCTTCGCGGACGAGCTGAAGCCGGCATTCCCCTTCGTGCGCAAGCAATTCATGCAGCTCGGCTCCAAGGGGCGGTTCATCGCGGCTCAGTTCCTGGCCCTGTTCACGGGGGAGCTGTGGCGGCGGAACGCCTTGCACGCCAACGCGATGGCTGCCCGGCTGCATGACCGGATCGCCGGGCTCGACGGTGTTCGGGTCACCCAGGCCCGGCAGGCCAACGTGGTGTTCGCGACCCTGCCCCCGGCGGTGGTCGCACCGCTGCAGGCCGTGGCGCCGTTCTACCTCTGGAACGAGGACACCACCGAGGCGCGCCTGATGTGCTCCTGGGACACCACACCCGCGCAGGTGGACGGCTTCGCCGCGGCGCTGCGGGAGCTGACCGGCTGACCCGGCTCAGGCGTACCGCTGTGCGATGGCCGCCGCCTGGGCGCCGTAGCCCGGCCCGAACAGCGCGGCGTGCACCAGCACGGGGAACAACTGGTGCAGCTCGACCCGATCACGCCAGCCACAGGCCAGCGGTGCCAGCTCGTGATACGCGTCGAGCACCCGGCGCAGGTGGGGCAGGCCGAACAGGGCCAACATGGCCAGGTCGCTCTCCCGGTGACCGCCGTGCGCCGCCGGGTCGATCAGCACCGCCCCGTCGTCGTCCCACAGCACGTTGCCCGACCACAGGTCCCCGTGCAGCCGGGCCGGTGGCTCGGGGGGACCGCACAGCTCCTCGTCGCCGTCGGCGAGCCGGGCGCAGACCCGGTCCACTGCTGCCGCACCGGACGGCGAGAGCGCCTGACGATCCCGGGCCGCGCGTGCGAACGGCTCGAGCCGGTACCGGGCGAAGAAGCTGCCCCAGCCCAGTGCGGGCTGGGAGTGATTGTGCGGCAACGGAATCGGTCCGATGAATCCATCGTCGTCCCGCTCCGGCGGGGGGCTGCCGAAGGCCGGCGCGCCGGCGGCGTGGGTGACCGCGAGGGCACGGCCGAACCG
>JBAPWU010000196.1:0-9218 GCA_049283855.1 Kineosporiaceae bacterium | reverse complement strand
GGCCGGGCCTGGGAGCACGTGCACACCGTCGCCGACCTGAACGGCCGCGACCGCGTCCTGGGGGCCCGCCGCACCGCGACCTCCGAGCTGGCGGGACAGGGCCGCGACGGGTGAGAGACTCGGCGCGTGGCGTATCGCTTCGACTGCACCGAGGTCTCGGGACGGCGGCGCGGCATCGACCGCGCGGTGGTGTCGGTCAACTCCGGCGCTCTCGTGGTCTTCCCGGTGGACAGCGCCTACGGCCTGGGCTGTGACGCCTTCTCGCCGGAGGCCGTCCGGCGGCTGCGCGCGGTCAAGGGCCACACCCGCCGTCAGCCCCCGCCGGTGCTGATCGGCCACGCCAGAACCCTGGACGGGATCGCCGACCGGGTCAGCGCGCAGGCCCGCGAGCTGGTGGCGGCGTTCTGGCCCGGCCCGCTCACCCTGCTCTGCCACGCCCAGCCGTCCCTGAGCTGGGACCTCGGCGACACCGGCGGCACGGTCGCCGTGCGGATGCCGCTGCACCCCCTCGCGCTGGAGCTGCTCGGCCTCACCGGGCCGATGGCGGTCACCGGGGCCGGGGCACCGGGAGCGACCGGGGCCGACGCCCAGCCACAGTCCTGCCACGAGGTGCGCCAGACCTTCGAGGAGGAGGTCGAGGTCTACCTGGACGCCGGGCACCTGACCCGCCCGTACGCCTCCACCATCGTCGACGTCACCGGGGAGAGCCCGAGGCTGCTGCGCGCCGGGGCGCTCGACCTCGCCGCGCTGCGCGCGGTCGTGCCCGACGTGGCCGGGGCAGACGGCTAGCCGTGCGCGCCTACCTCTTCGTGCTGCTGGTCGCGGCGGCGGTCACCTACCTGGTCACCCCGCTCGTGCGCCGGATGGCCCGCCGGATCGGGGCGATCACCCCGGTGCGCGACCGGGACGTGCACTCCGTGCCGGTGCCGCGACTGGGCGGCACGGCCATGCTGGCCGGGTTCGCCGCGGCGCTGGTCGGGGCCAGCCGGATGGACTTCCTGCGGCCGATCTTCGACGACGGCGCCCCCTGGGGAGTGCTGACGGCCGCGGCCGCGGTCTGCCTGCTCGGGGTGGCCGACGACCTGTGGAGCCTGGACGCGGTGACCAAGCTGGCCGGCCAGGCGCTGGCCGCCGGGCTGATGGCGTGGAAGGGCGTGCAACTGGTGATCCTTCCCATCGGTGGTGTGACCCTCCTCTCCTACGGGGTGCTGTTCGTGGTCACCGTGATCGCGGTGGTGGTGACCATCAACGCGGTCAACTTCGTCGACGGCCTGGACGGGCTCGCCGCGGGCATCGTCGGCATCGCCGGGTCGGCGTTCTTCGTCTACTCCTACCTGCTCGCCCGGTCCGCCAGCCAGCGGGACTACTCCTCGCTGGCCTCCATGGTCACCGCGGCGACGGTGGGGTGCTGCCTGGGCTTCCTGCCGCACAACTTCAACCCTGCCCGGGTGTTCATGGGTGACAGCGGGTCGATGCTGCTGGGCCTGCTGCTGGCCTCCTCCACGATCACCATCACCGGCCAGGTCGACCCGGGAACCCTGACCAGCTACCAGATCGCGCCGGCATTCTTCCCGTTGCTCATCCCGTTGGCCGTGCTGGCCCTGCCGCTGGTCGACCTGGGCATGGCCGTGATCCGGCGCACCTGGGCCGGCCAGAAGCCCTGGACGCCCGACAAGTCCCATCTGCACCA
This sequence comes from Kineosporiaceae bacterium, assembly GCA_049283855.1. Taxonomy (GTDB): domain Bacteria; phylum Actinomycetota; class Actinomycetes; order Actinomycetales; family Kineosporiaceae; genus JADJPO01. The sequence continues at coordinate 7,528 of JBAPWU010000196.1, read as the reverse complement.
TCGGCTGCTGCGGCTCGGGCACAGCCATGCCAGCGCCGTCCTGGTGCTCTACCTGTGGACGGCGATCGCCGCGTTCGGGGTCGCCCTCATGGCCTTTGTGCCAGTGCTCACAGCGCTTGCCGCGGGGGCCGTGGCGGTGGTCGTGGCGCTGTTCCTCACCCTCGGTCCCCTCCGGGGCCGGGACCGGCCCGTTCCGCCACGCAGGGTGATCGGCGTCGGAGGAACACGGGGCCCTCGTGATTGATTTCACAAGCGCCGCGAGCGGGGGGCGAGGGCCGTGATCCGACGGGTCGAGCCGGGTGCTCAGCGCCCGGCGATGGGGCTTCTGCTGCGCGGCGCGCTGGTGCCGATCGGCGTCGTCGGCGCCCTCGCGACGGTGTTCTGCGCCGTCCGCTCGCCGGCCGATCTGGCCGGTGCCGTGATCGGAACGGCGCTCGCCGCACTGGCGTTCAGCGTCGGGCCAATGATCATGAGATTGGCCCAGGACTGGCCCCCACCTGCAGTGATGGCTGCCGCGACCACCGGGTACATGATCCTGATCGGGGCCCTTGCGGTGATCTACCTGGCCCTGCTGCAGTGGGATCGGGTCTCCCTGCCGGCCCTGGGCTGGACCCTGCTCGTCTGCGCCGCGGCATCGATCGCCGGCCTGATCCGGGCCGCCTCCCGGGTGAGGGTGCTGGCCTTCGGGTCGCCGGTCGGGCCCGGGAGGGCCCCCGGAGCGCGCACCGAAGCCCCTGGTCAGCCCGGCAACCACCCGGACCCGCACACGAGGGGTGACTGATATGGTTCCGAACCGATGGACGACGACGCCCACCCAACCGGCCCGATCGGTGAGGCTGCGGCGTGGACAGTCCTCGCGCACCTGATCTCCGGACCGCTTCTGTACGGGGGCCTGGGTTGGCTGGTGGATCGATGGCTGGGCACCGCTCCGGTGTTCGTGGCGATCGGCATCCTCGGCGGGATGACCCTGGCGCTGTACACGGTGTGGGTCCGATACGGTGCGCACGACGAACGCCCGCCAACGGCGCCTCCGGACGCCGATCACGCTGAGTGAGGAGAGCAGTGAGGCTTCTACTCCCGGCCAGTGAGGGCGGCTTCGAGGCCCCCGGCCCCGCCGATTTCTGGCAGCCGCTGCTGGGCGGGGACAGCCAGTGGGCGCTGACCCGGCCCATGGTTCTCGCCGTGATCTCACTCGTCGTCATCGGTGCCTGGTTGTTGATCTCCACCCGCCGGTTGTCGGTGGTGCCGAGCAAGGGGCAGTTCTTCACCGAGAGCGTCTACGGAATGGTGCGCAACGGCGTCGCCCGTGACGTGATCGGAAGCCATGACTTCCTGCGCTTCGTACCGCTGCTGTTCTCGATGTTCATGCTCATCCTGGTGAACAACCTGTTCGGGATCGTGCCGTTCCTGCAGTTCCCGACCATGAGCCGGATCGGGTTCCCGATGGCGCTGGCCCTGGTGGTCTTCGTCGTCTACCACGTGGTCGGCATGAAGTCGATGGGCGTCGGCGGCTACTTCAAGCACATGGTGCCGGCGGGCCTGCCCAAGGCGATCGTGCCGCTGATCTTCTTCCTGGAGCTGGTGACGTACTTCGTCACCCGCCCGGTCACGCTCGCCCTGCGACTCTTCGGCAACATGTTCGCGGGCCACATCCTGCTGCTGCTGTGTGCTCTGGGTGGTGAGCACCTGCTGTTCGGCAGTGGCGGTCCCGGGATGAAGGTGGCCGGCGTCGCCGCCTACGCAGGCGGCTTCGTGATGACCCTGTTCGAGGGCTTCGTGGAGTTCCTGCAGGCCTACGTCTTCACCCTGCTGTCCGCGCTCTACATCGCCGGCTCGCTGGCGGCGGACGACCACTGAGCCTGTCACCCGCACGACCCCAGACGGTTCCACCCAAGCAGCTCCACCACGAGAAGAGAGAGAGATCATGAGAGGTTCCCTCGCCATCGTCGGCTATGGCCTGTCCGCGATCGGCCCCGGGATCGGTGTCGGCCTGATCTTCGCCGCCTATGTCAGTGGTGTGGCCCGTCAGCCCGAGGCCCGCAGCCTGCTCCAGCCGATCGCGATCCTCGGCTTCGCCCTGGCCGAGGCGCTGGCGATCTTCGGCATCGCTCTGGCGTTCGTCTTCGCCAAGTAGCGGCGTGACAGGCCGATCCCGATAACGACGGACCAAGAGGAGTCAGCGTGCAGCATCCCGCCTCCGCCCTCGCTGTGAACGGGGAATCGCCACCCATCCTCCCTCAGATGGGCGAGCTGATCTTCGGCCTGGTGGTCTTCGCGATCCTGTACCTCCTGATCGCCAAGGTCGTCATGCCGCGGCTGGAGGGCGTCTTCGCCGAGCGCACCGCGGCCATCGAGGGCGGCATCGCCAAGGCCGAGGCCGCTCAGGCCGAGGCCGCTCAGGCCCTGGCCGAGTACAGGGCCCAGCTGGCCGATGCCCGCGGCGAGGCGCAGAAGATCCGCGAGGATGCTCGGGCCGAAGGGGCCACGATCATCGCAGAGATGCGCGAACGCGCCCAGGTCGAGGCCAACCGGATCACCGTTGCCGCCCAGCAGCAGATCCAGGCCGAGCGTCAGCAGGCCGTGGTGCAGCTGCGCAGCGAGGTGGGCACCCTGGCCACCTCGCTGGCCTCGAAGATCGTCGGTGAGTCGCTGGAGAGCGAGGCCCGCCAGAGCGGGGTCGTCGACCGGTTCCTGGCCGAGCTCGAGCGCAGTGAGTCGAGGCGCTGAGATGCGGGGGACCAGCCGTGGGTCGCTGAGCGCGGGCGAGGAGCGTCTGGAGACGCTGCTGGCCTCCGCGGGCACCGACCCGGCCGCGCTGTCGGAGGACCTGTTCGGGGTGACCGGCGCCCTGGCCGGCAGCCCGGGCCTGCGCCGGGCGCTGACCGATCCCTCGCGCGATGGTGAGGCCAAGGCCTCGCTGGTCGCAAACCTGTTCGGGGGCAAGGTGTCCGGAGCCGCGGTGGACCTGGTGTCCGGGCTGGTCCGCAGCCGCTGGTCGGCCGGTGGTGACCTGACCGATGCGATCGAGTCGATGGCGGTGGCCTCGATCGTGGCCGCGGCGGAGCGCAACGGCCGGCTGGATGCGGTCGAGGACGAGTTGTTCCGGTTCGGCCGCATCGTCTCCGGGGACCAGGGCCTGCGGGACGCGTTCTCGGTGCGATCCGAGGGCGCCGGCCGCAAGGCGGACCTGGTCGCTGCGTTGCTGGGTGGCAAGGCCGCGCCCGAGACGGTGCGCCTCGCCGTCCAGGCGGCCTCCGCTCCGCGCGGGATGCGCACCGAGCGGGTGCTGGAGTCCTACGTCGCGGCCGTGGCGCATCGCCGGAGCCAGTTGGTGGCCGAGGTGATCGTGGCGGTCCCGATGACCACCGCACAGCGTGAGCGGCTCGCGGCGTCCCTGCACCGGATGTACGGAAAGCCGATCCGGCTGAACGTGGACGTCGACCCGGCCGTGATCGGCGGGATCCGCGTCCAGGTCGAGGGCGAAGTGCTCGACGGCACGGTCGCCGGTCGTCTCGACGAGGCGCAACGCCGCCTGGCCGGCTGAGCCCGGCAGCACCAGGCACCCCCAGACACGAATCCACAGGCAGACGAGAGCAGAGAGAGCAGGGACCGACACCATGGCGGAGCTCACCATCCGTCCGGAGGAGATCCGGGACGCCCTGGACGCCTTCGTCCAGTCCTACGAGCCGGGTGCGGCCTCGCGCGAGGAGGTCGGCCGCGTGGCCGACGCCGGCGACGGCATCGCGCACGTCGAGGGCCTGCCCAGCGCTATGGCCAGCGAGCTGTTGAAGTTCGAGGACGGCACGCTCGGCATCGCGCTGAACCTCGACGTCCGCGAGATCGGCGTCGTCGTGCTGGGCGAGTTCAGCGGGATCGAGGAGGGCCAGGAGGTCCGCCGCACCGGCGAGGTGCTCTCGGTACCCGTCGGCGACGGCTTCCTCGGTCGCGTGGTCGACCCGCTGGGCACCCCGATCGACGGCCTGGGCGAGATCGTCGCCGAGACCCGCCGCGCGCTCGAGCTGCAGGCGCCCTCGGTGGTGCAGCGGCAGAGCGTCAACGAGCCGCTGATGACCGGCATCAAGGCCGTCGACTCGATGGTGCCGATCGGCCGTGGCCAGCGTCAGCTGATCATCGGTGACCGGCAGACCGGCAAGACCGCGGTGGTGATCGACACGATCATCAACCAGAAGGCCAACTGGGCCTCGGGCGACCCGAGCCGCCAGGTGCGCTGCGTCTACGTGGCGATCGGCCAGAAGGGTTCCACCATCTCCGGCGTGCGGCGCGCCCTGGAGGAGGCCGGGGCGCTGGAGTACACGACGATCGTCGCCGCCCCCGCCTCCGACGCTGCCGGCTTCAAGTACCTGGCCCCCTACACCGGCTCGGCCATCGGCCAGCACTGGATGTACGCCGGCAAGCACGTCCTGATCATCTTCGACGACCTGTCCAAGCAGGCCGAGGCCTACCGCTCGGTGTCCCTGCTGCTGCGTCGCCCGCCGGGCCGCGAGGCCTACCCCGGTGACGTCTTCTACCTGCACAGCCGGCTGCTCGAGCGCTGCGCGAAGCTGTCCGACGAGATGGGCGGCGGCTCGATGACCGGCCTGCCGGTGATCGAGACCAAGGCCAACGACATCTCGGCCTACATCCCGACCAACGTCATCTCGATCACGGACGGCCAGCTGTTCCTGGAGTCCGACCTGTTCAACGCCAACGTGCGCCCCGCGATCAACGTGGGTGTCTCGGTCTCCCGGGTCGGTGGCTCGGCGCAGACCAAGGCGATGCGCAAGGTCTCCGGATCGCTGCGGGTCGACCTGGCCCAGTTCCGGGCCCTGGAGGCGTTCGCGATGTTCGCCTCCGACCTGGACGCCGCGTCCCGGGCCCAGCTGGCCCGTGGCGAGCGGCTGGTCGAGCTGCTCAAGCAGCCGCAGTACTCGCCGTACCCGATGGAGGACCAGGCGGTCGCCATCTGGATCGGCACCTCCGGGCAGCTCGACGAGATCCCGACGGTGGACGTCCACCGGTTCGAGCAGGAGTTCCTGGAGCACCTGCGCCGGCACACCCCGATCCTCGACACCATCCGCGAGACCAAGCTGGTGGAGGACGACACCGAGGCGGCGCTGGTGACGGCCGTGGGTGAGTTCAAGAAGGGCTTCACCACCGGCGACGGCAGGTCCCTCGGCTCGCTCGGCAAGGAGGCCGCGGCGGAAGCCATGGAGGAGACAGAGATCGGCCAGGAGCAGATCGTCAAGCAGAAGCGCGGCTGACGATGGGCGCCCAGCTACGCATCTACCGCCAGCGGATCCGCTCCGTCGGGGCGATGAAGAAGATCACGCGCGCCTTCGAGCTGATCGCGACGTCCCGGATGGTCAAGGCGCAGCAGCGCACCGCCGCCTCGGCGCCGTACACGCGGGCCCTGACCCGGGCCGTCTCGGCGGTGGCCACGTACTCGAACGAGAATCACCCGCTGACCACGGAGAAGGTGGGGGCCACCCGGGCGGCGATGCTGCTCGTGACCTCCGACCGAGGGCTGGCCGGTGCCTACTCCTCGAACGTGATCAAGGCCGGCGACCAGTTGCACGAGCTGCTCCGCGAAGAGGGCAAGCACGTCGACGTGTACATCGCCGGGCGGAAGGGCGCCGCCTACTACACCTTCCGGCGCCGCCCGATCGCCGGGCAGTGGAGCGGCTTCTCGGACGCGCCGACCTTCGAGCATGCCCGGGAGATCGCTCAGGCCCTGATCAAGGCCTTCCTCCATCCGACCGAGGAGGGCGGTGTCGACGAGATCCACATCGTCTTCACGCGCTTCGTGAACATGGTCACCCAGGTGCCCGAAGTGATCCGCATGCTTCCCCTGGAAGTGGTCGAGGGCGACGAGCCGCCGGCGCCGGAGGACGTGCTGCCGCTGTACGACTTCGAGCCCTCGGCGGGCGCGGTGCTGGACTCGCTGCTGCCCAAGTACGTCGAGGCCCGGATCTTCAACGCGTTGCTCACCTCGGCCGCCAGTGAGCTGGCCGCCCGGCAGCGTGCCATGAAGTCGGCCACCGACAACGCCGACGAGCTGATCAAGCGCTACACCCGCCTGGCGAACACCGCCCGGCAGGCGGAGATCACCCAGGAGATCAGCGAGATCGTCGGCGGTGCCGGCGCTCTCGCCGATGCCGGCGCTGCCCACTAGACCCCAGACCAACCCGGTTCGAGAGTGAGAGAGACATGACTGCCACTGCTGTTGAGTCGTCCGCCGCCAGCGGCGCCGCCGGTGTCGGCCGGGTGTCCCGGGTGATCGGCCCCGTCGTCGACATCGAGTTCCCGGCCGACGCGATGCCGGAGATCTACAACGCGCTCAAAGTCGACGTGACCATGGGGGAGACCACCCGCACGCTGACCCTCGAGGTCGCCCAGCACATCGGCGACAACCTGGTGCGCGCGATCTCGATGCAGCCCACCGACGGCATGGTGCGCGGCGTCTCGGTGCGGGACACCGGCGGGCCGATCACGGTGCCGGTCGGTGACGTGACCAAGGGCCACGTGTTCAACACCATCGGCGAGTGCCTGAACCTCAAGCCGGGTGAGCGGCTCGAGGTCACCGAGCGTCGCGGCATCCATGCCAAGTCGCCGGCGTTCGACCAGCTCGAGAGCAAGACCGAGATGTTCGAGACCGGCATCAAGGTGATCGACCTGCTGACCCCGTACGTGCTGGGCGGCAAGATCGGCCTGTTCGGCGGTGCCGGCGTGGGAAAGACGGTGCTGATCCAGGAGATGATCTACCGGGTCGCCGAGAACTTCAGCGGCGTGTCGGTGTTCGCCGGGGTGGGGGAGCGGACCCGTGAGGGCAACGACCTGTTCCTGGAGATGACCGAGTCCGGCGTCCTGGCCAAGACCGCGCTGGTGTTCGGCCAGATGGACGAGCCGCCGGGCACCCGCCTGCGTGTCGCCCTGACGGCGCTGACGATGGCGGAGTACTTCCGCGACGTGCAGAACCAGGACGTGCTGCTCTTCATCGACAACATCTTCCGGTTCACCCAGGCCGGCTCCGAGGTCTCCACGCTCCTGGGCCGCATGCCGTCGGCGGTGGGCTACCAGCCGACTCTGGCCGACGAGATGGGCATGCTCCAGGAGCGCATCACCTCGACCCGCGGTCACTCGATCACCTCGCTGCAGGCCATCTACGTGCCCGCCGACGACATCACCGACCCGGCGCCACACACGGCGTTCGCGCACCTCGACGCCACCACTGTGCTCTCGCGTGACATCGCGTCGCTGGGCATCTACCCGGCCGTGGACCCGCTGGACTCCACCAGCCGGATCCTCGACGCCCGCTACGTGGGTCAGGAGCACTACGACGTGGCGCGCCGCGTGCAGGAGATCCTGCAGCGCTACAAGGACCTGCAGGACATCATCGCGATCCTCGGCATCGACGAGCTCTCCGAGGAGGACCGGGTGCTGGTCAACCGGGCTCGGCGCATCCAGCGCTTCCTGAGCCAGAACATGTTCGTGGCCGAGCAGTTCACGGGCATGCCGGGCTCGTTCGTGC
>JBAPWU010000195.1:0-7972 GCA_049283855.1 Kineosporiaceae bacterium | reverse complement strand
GCGCTTGCGCGAGATCGGCACGATGTCCCGGCACCGGCGGCGGATCGCCTCCTGGATCTCCTCGCGCGGGTCGGAACCGTCGAGCACCAGGTAGCGCTGCGGCTCGCGCCTGGCCAGTTCCAGGAAGCCCTCCCGCACCCGCTGGTGGAACTCCTCGGGCTGGGCCTCGAGCCGGTCGGCACCGCTGCGTTCGGGGTCGTTGGCCCGGCGGATCCGCGAGATCTCCGGCGGGATGTCGAGCAGCACCGTCAGGTCCGGGACCAGCCCCCCGGTGGCCCAACGCGAGATGTAGGCGATCTCGTCGGCATCCAGGGCCCGCCCGGCCCCCTGGTAGGCGATCGAGGAGTCGACGTAGCGGTCGGTGATCACGATCGCACCCCGGTCCAGGGCCGGCTTGACCAGGGAGTCCACGTGATGGGCGCGATCGGCGGCGAACAGCAGGGCCTCGGCCCGCGGTCCGACCGGTTCGCCCTCGCCCAGCAGCACCTCGCGCAGCCGGACCCCGACCGCGGTGGCCCCCGGCTCGCGGGTCAGCACGACGTCGTGCCCCTGGTCGACGCGCAGCCAGTCGGCGAAGACCCGCGCCTGCGTGGACTTGCCGGTGCCGTCACCGCCCTCGAAGGCGATCAGCCAGCCGTTGTGGGTGCGCGCGGAGGAGCGCGTCACCGTCTCGGACTCGTGCCGCGACGTCCACACCCGGGCCAGTTCCGAGCGCAACCGGACCCCGGGTCGGTCGTCCATCTGCCGGTAGGCGGCCAGGCCCATGCCGATCGCGAGCAGTCCGGCCAGCCCGAACACCCAGGCAGCCCCGTTGTAGGCGAGTCTGTCGCCCCAGGGCAGGACGAGCGTGTGCGTGCCGATCAGGGCGGCCAGCGCCGGCCCCACCGCCAGCACCAGGACCAGGACGACGCGGGCGGCCGAGTTCACGAAGCCGAACGTCCGGCCGCGCACCTCGTCGTCCGTCTCCAGCCCCAGCAGGGTGTAGCCGGTCACCCAGGCCACACCGCCGCACAGTCCCAGACTCACCGTCGACGTGATCGCCAGGACCAGGTCGGGCACCAGGGCCAGCATCAGCAGACACCCCCCGGCGGCGACCAGGGACATCCCGAACAGCCGCCGACGGGACAGACTCACCAGCACCCGCGGCCCGATCCACATGCCCGCGGCCAGCCCGACGAAGACGGCCCCGAACAGGATGCCGAACCCGGCCTGCCCGGCGCCGAGGTCGGCCACGAAGGTCTGCGCCAGTCCGACCACGAACCCGCCTGCCGCAAAGGCACCGAGCATGCCGAGCACCAGCCCGCGGACCACGGGCGTGCCCGCCACGTACCGCCACCCGTCCAGGATCGAGCGGACCACGCCGACCTGGCGCGCGGCGGCCCGGGCGGTCGACGGCGGGAAGTCCAGCCGCCAGATCACCAACGCCGAGATGAGGAAGGTGACCGCGTTGACCCACAGCGCGACCGAGATCGGGTTGATGTCGGGCAGGGACGGCATCGCGGTCGAGGTATCGGCGATCACGGCGAGGACCGCGTACAGCCCTGCCGCCACCGGCGCCGACCCGTAGGTGGCGACGAGACCGAGTTGATTGGCCGCCTCCAGCCGGCGGCGCGGCACCAGGTTGGGGATGGTGGCGTCGTTGGCCGGACCCCAGAACAAGGCGGCGCACTCGATCAGGATGGTGGCGACGTACAGCCAGGGCAGGGTGCCCACCACCACGATCGAGCCGAACAGGGCGAACCGGACGAGGTCGCCGACGACCAGGGTCCAGCGCCGGTCGAATCGGTCGGCCAGCGCACCGGCGATCGGTCCCAGCACCACGGCGGGTGCCAGCCGGAGCAGGAACACCCCGGCGATGGCGAAGTTCTGCGAGGTGTAGGAGCCGTTGGCCAGGCGACCGGCGAGGGCTGCCGTGGCCAGCAGCCCCAGCCAGTCACCGAGACTGGACAGCCCCAGGGCCAGCCACAGCCGCCGGAACGGGGTGATCCGCAGCACCGCGCGGACATCGTGATCAGGCGCCGGATCCGCGTCACGGATCTCGGTGCTCACGTCGGTGCCGACCTCGGTCGTGCGCCCAGTCACCGTTTCAGGGTATCGGCGCAGGCCCCGGGCGGGGGCTGCTACCAACTCCAGCCGCGGCTGCGCAGCTCGGCCTCGGCCATCACCCGGCGCAGCCCGGCGTCGCCGTCCGGCAGATCGGTGATCCCGGCCAGCTGGCACGCCTCGGCCAGCAGGTGGTCGTAGGCGAGCCGGGAGGCGCGCAGATGGTGTCCACGGGCGAATCGTCGCTCATCCGCGAGCAGGGAGGCGATCAGCGCCTCCACCCGGGTGAGGGAGAACTGCACCTCGAGCACCGAGAACGGGTCGACATCCGGACGGCGGACGCGGCGCAGCGACTCGGCCACCTTGTCGGACCACGTGGGCATCGTCGACCCCCCGCAGGGTTCTCGCTCCCCCCACGGTAACCCCGGCACCGCTGCACCGCCCATACCTGCTCGGGACTCAGGAGACCTTCTTCGCCGTGGCCTTCTTCGTGGTCGTCGTCGCCGTGGCCTTCTTCGCCGTGGCCTTCTTCGCCGTGGCCTTCTTCGCGGTCGTCGTCGTCACCGTGGTCTTCTTGGCCGTCGTCTTCTTGGCGGTGCGCTTGACGGGACCTCGGGCACGCTTGTCGACCAGCAGTTCGGCCGCCCGCTCCAAGGTGATGGTCTCCACGTCGTCGCCCTTGCGCAACGTTGCGTTGGAGGTGCCGTCGGTCACGTACGGGCCGAACCGGCCATCCTTGACCACGACCGGCCCTCCGCTGACCGGGTCGACCCCGAGCTCGCGCAGCGGGGCTGCCGCCGCCGCCCGGCCCCGCTGCTTGGGCTGGGCGTAGATGGCCAGGGCCTCGTCGAGGGTGATCTCGAAGATCTGCTCCTCGCCGGTGAGCGAGCGCGAGTCGGTGCCCTTCTTCAGGTACGGACCGTACCGACCGTTCTGCGCGGTGATCTCCGCGCCGTCGGCCGGGTCCGTGCCCACCAGCCGGGGCAGCGAGAGCAGCCGCAGCGCGTCGTCCAGGGTCACCGTCTCCACCTGCATGGAGGAGAACAGGCTGCCCGTACGAGGCCTGGCCGACTTGGGCGCCTCCGGCTCGAGCACCTCGGTCACGTACGGCCCGTACCGGCCCGACCTGGCCACGATCATGCGCCCGGTGGCCGGATCCACGCCCAGCTCCCGGTCGCCCTCGCCCTGGTTGGCGAGCAGCTCGCGGGCCTTCTCCACGGTCAGCTCGTCCGGCGCGACGTCGTCCGGCACGCTGGCCCGCATCGGCTCGCCGGCCTCGCCCGGCGCCTCCAGGTACGGCCCGTACCGGCCGACCCGCAGCACGATCCCCTCGCCGAGGGCGACCGTGTTGATGTCGCGGGCGTCGATGTCGCCGAGGCTGTCCACCAGGGGCTTCAGGCCACCACCGCCCTGCCCGTCCGGCTGACCGTCGCCGAAGTAGAACCTCGACAGCCACGCCACCCGCTGCTCCTGGCCGGAGGCGATCCTGTCCAGATCGGCCTCCATCGCGGCGGTGAAGTCGTAGTCGACCAGCCGGGCGAAGTGCTCCTCCAGCAACCGGATCACCGCGAAGGCGAGCCAGGTGGGCACCAGCGCGGACCCCTTGCCGGTCACGTAGCCGCGGTCCTGGATGGTGCTGATCGTCGCCGCATAGGTCGAGGGGCGGCCGATCCCACGCTCCTCCAGCGCCTTGACCAGGCTGGCCTCGGTGTACCGCGGCGGCGGGGCGGTCTCGTGCCCGGCCGCCTCGAGCTCGAGCGCGGTCACCGCATCACCGGCCGCCAGCTCGGGCAACCGGCGCTCGGCCGACTCGCCCGCGCCGCGGTGACGCTCCTCGTCCCGGCCCTCCTCGTAGGCGGCCAGGAAGCCCCGGAAGGTGATCACTGTGCCGGAGGCCGCGAACTCGGCGGAACCCACCTCCCGCTCGCCGACCCGCGCCCCGGGGCCGGACGGCGCCGCGGTCAGCCGCACCGACGCGGTCGACCCTCGGGCGTCGGCCATCTGCGAGGCCACAGTGCGCTTCCAGATCAGCTCGTAGAGGCGGAACTCGTCCCCGCGCAGCTCACCGGCCACCTGGGCGGGGGTGCGGAAGGAGTCACCCGACGGGCGGATCGCCTCGTGCGCCTCCTGGGCGTTCTTGGCCTTGCCGGTGTAGACCCGCGGCCGGTCCGGCACGTACTCGGGACCGTACAGCTCCCCAGCCTGACGGCGCGCGGCGGTGACCGCCTCGGTCGAGAGCACCACCGAGTCGGTGCGCATGTAGGTGATGTAGCCGTTCTCGTACAGGCCCTGCGCCACCCGCATCGTCTGCCGGGACGAGAAGCGCAGCTTGCGGCTGGCCTCCTGCTGGAGGGTCGAGGTGGTGAACGGCGCGGCCGGACGGCGGGTGTAGGGCTTCTCCTCGACCGAACGGACCTGCACCGGCGCGCCGGTCAGGGCGGTGACCAACCCCTGCGCCTGGACGCCGTCCAGCTGCAGGGCGCCGGCCGACACGGCGGACGGCGTGAGCCGGCCGGTGTCGTCGAAGTCGCGCCCGGAGGCGACCCTCGTGCCGTCGAGGGCGACCAGGCGGGCGTCGAAGGACTGCCCGTGCACGCCGTCCGCCGGCTGGGCCTGCTCGGGCGCGAAGGTGCCCATCACGTCCCAGTAGGAGGCGGACCGGAAGGCCATCCGCTCGCGCTCACGCTCGACCACCAGACGGGTGGCCACGGACTGCACCCGACCCGCGGACAGCCCCGCCCGGACCTTGCGCCACAGCACCGGAGAGACCTCGTAGCCGTACAGCCGGTCCAGGATCCGGCGGGTCTCCTGGGCGTCGACCAGCCGCTCGTCCAGCTCGCGGGTGTCCTGCAGGGCGCGCTGGATCGCCTCCCGGGTGATCTCGTGGAACACCATCCGGCGCACCGGCACGGTGGGGGCGAGCACCTCGAGCAGGTGCCAGGCGATCGCCTCGCCCTCGCGGTCCTCGTCCGTGGCCAGGAAGAGCTCGTCCGCGCCCTTGAGCGCCTTCTTGAGCTCGGAGACCTTTCTTCTCTTGTCCGCATCCACCACGTAATAGGCGTCGAAGCCGTTGTCGACGTCCACGGCGAACTTGCCGTAGGGACCCTTCTTCATGTCCGCGGGCAGCTCACTGGGCTGGGGCAGGTCGCGGATGTGACCCACACTCGCCTCGACCTCGAAGCCGGGGCCGAGATAGCCGGCGATCGTTCGTGCCTTGGCCGGCGACTCGACGATGACGAGCCGGCGGCCCGAGGAGGCCTTGCTGGTGGCCACACTGTGCCTTTCCGGAGGGAAGCCCGAGGGCGCGATCGAGGCGAGGTGCATCGATCGACGCCGAAACGCGGTCGAAGGGTAGCGGGACGAGCGCGGAACGCCATGACGGTAACCCGCATACCGCACGGAACGGTACGCGCCCCGACTCGCCCACCGTGGCCTTCGCCACCAGCAGACATCCTATGACCTGACAGGTAAGGTCACTTTGGGTAGTGAAATATCACTCATAGTGGCTAGGCAGAGCGATTCGCGGCACTATTGCCCCCCGGAGGTGTCGCCGGAGCCCCGGGCCACGTAGCGTCGTGCCTCACAGGTCTGACACCATCACTTGATCCTGGCGCCTTCGGGGTCCCGGAGCACCAACCACGGCGACGAGTTCTGCGGGTCCGCCAGGAATGGTCAGACGACGCTCGCACGCTCAGGAGGACCCGGTGGCCCGTCACGGTTCGGCGATTGCCGAGCATCCGAGCCCGGCCGACCCCTCCCCCGCAGGTCGCCGCGGCGGCGGAGCCGCCAGTTGGCCGATCAGGCGCAAGCTGACCGCCCTGGTCGCCCTGCCCACCGCTCTGATGATCGGCCTGGTCGGTTTCCTGGTGTCGCAGACCTTCACCACCTGGCAGCAGGCCAGCCGGGCCCAGATCGACGCCGACGTCGTGATCTCCGCGAACGCGCTCACCACCGCCGCCGACACCGAGCTGCAGCAGACCCTCGCGTCCCGCTTGAAGAGCGCGAAGGCCGAGCAGGACCTGCCCGCACGGCGCAAGGCCACCGATGCCGCCCTCGCCACCCTCAACGCCAAGCTGGCGAAAACCCCGGACGGCGGCTGGTCCACCACGATCGCCCGCCGGGCCGGCGAGGTCCGGCTCGCCCAGAAGAACCTCCCGCAGCTGCGGAGCATCGCCGATTCGGGCAACCTCCAACTGGCCACGGTCGCCCAGGGCTTCGACGTCAACTTCCAGCCGATCCGCGACCTCACCACGGCGGTCTCGGCCGAGTTGCGCACACACACCCCCAACCCACGGGCCGTGGACGGCGCCGCCGTGCTCGCCGCGCTCGGCGCCACCTCCGCCCGGGCCTCGCAGGAGATGGTGCTGCTCACCAATGCCCTGCACGAGAACCGGGCCAACGTGCCCAAGGTGAACGAGATCGCCGAAGCGGCGGCCGGGCAGAACGCACTGCTCGACCTGGCCACGAGCCGGGCCGACGACACCCAGCGGGCCCGGATCGCCGCGGTGCGCGCCCAGGACACGGCGATCGCCTCGGCCCGGACCGTCGGCATCGGGATCGCCCGGGAGGGAAGCGGCAATCCCTCGGCACAGGCCGACCGGGACGCACTGGCCTTCTCCTCGATCGCCGGCAAGCGGCTGGACATGATCAACGACACGGTCGCCTCGAGCACCTCCGACCTGCAGCAGCTGACCGCCTCGGACAAGCGCGCCGCCCTCTGGCGCCTGCTCTTCCTCGGCGGCCTGGCGGTCGCCAGCATGATCTTGATCAGCCTGTTGCTCTCCTCCCTGGCCCGCACCATCACCGTGCCGATGCGGCGCCTGCGCAGCGGCGCCGTCGACGCCGCCACCGTGCGTCTTCCGGCGGCCGTGCGCCAGATCGAGCGCGAGGGGCCCGAGGCGGTGGTCGCGGTGCCGCCGGTGCTGCCGATCGAGGCCAAGGTCGGCCCGGAGACCCGCGAGGTCGCCCAGGCGCTGGACGGACTGACCGGCGAGGCGATCCGGCTGGCGACCTCCCAGGTGCGCCTGCGCCAGTCGCTGGACGAGGCGTTCGTCGCCATGTCCCGGCGCAGCCAGTCGATGGTCGAGAAGCAGCTCGCCATCATCGACGAGCTGGAGAGCACCGAGGAGGACCCCGAGCAGCTGCGCAACCTGTTCCGGCTCGACCACCTGGCCGCCCGGATGCGCCGCTACAACGACAACCTGCTGGTGCTTGCCGGCTCGGCCGTGCGCACCCGCAGCTCCGCGCCGGTGGCCATCGCCGACGTGTTCCGCGCCGCCACCTCCGAGATGGAGCAGTACGAGCGGGTGCGGCTGCAGCCGCTCAGCGGCGCCTCGGTCGCCGGTGCCTCCGCCGGCGGGCTGATCCACCTGGTCGCCGAGCTGCTCGACAACGCGGCGATGTACTCCCCACCGACCAGCCCGATCGTGCTCGCCGCGGCCTACACCCACGAGGGCGGCCTGAGGCTCGAGGTCACCGACTCCGGTGTCGGCATCCCGCCTGCCGAGCTGGCCGACCTGAACGCCCGACTGGCCATGCCGGGCTCGATCGACAACCAGGTGCCCTCCCGGATGGGTCTGTACGTCGTGGCCCGGCTCGCCCAGCGCGGCGGGTTCGGCGTCCGGCTGGCAGCACGTGCCCAGGCCGCGGGCACGGTGGCTGAGGTCACCGTGCCGAAGGCCCTGGTGCTCGGGGCGCCCACCGGCCCCCTGGAGATGGTGCCCGCCGCACCGCCCGCCACCCCCTCCACACCGGCCGAGGCACCACGCCTGCCCGCCCAGCACAGCTCCACCGCGACGCCGATGGGTGGGGTGACCCGCCCGGGTGGCCGCGCGAAGGGCCCCCGGACCCGACCGCCGAGCGGCCCGTCGGTCACCCCGGCGGCACCGGCCCACTCCGCACCACCGGCCGTGGACGGCACCTCCTCGGG
>JBAPWU010000194.1:0-5051 GCA_049283855.1 Kineosporiaceae bacterium | reverse complement strand
CCCGACGACCCCCATACAGGCCAGCACCGCCAGGGCGTTACGGACTGAGCGGACCGTTCGATTGCGGCGTCCTGCCACGTGAGGCCTCCTCATGCATCGCAACGCATGCTGCGCTCCCTCCATGGTCCGAGGTTGTGGCGTCAGCGGCGACGACCGAACGAGTACGGAACGCGTTGGGCCGTTCGGGTCATGGATCACCGTCTGTCATCGCCCGCGAGCAGAAGGAGATCGACCGCCCGGAGCAACGCTCACTCGTCCGGGCCTGTTCGGCTGCACCGCGAGAGCGCACTGCCGGGGTGAGGGAGGGCTGCTGTCCGGGAACGGCGCAGGGCGCGAGAGCGTGGTGCTCTCGCGCCCTGCGGTGAGGCCCGGTGCGACCGATGCCTCGTGGGTCCTGCCTCGTGCACGTGGTCGGGTGGGTCGGGGTCAGTGGGTCCCCACCGTGCTGATGCTGGTGCTGGTGCTGGTGCCGGTGGTGGTGTGGGCGTGGCGGTTGCGGGCGAGCAGGACGATGGTCGTCACCGCGACGGCGGCGACGATCAGCGGGGCGATGCCGTCGGTGACCGCGAGGGTGGCCAGCAGGGCGCCGATGAATCCGGCGGTGATGCGGCCGGTGAGGAGTTGCTGGGCGTGGATGCGGCCGTCGGGCTGGGGCAGGAACAGCCAGCCCAGGCCGTACAGGGAGGCCCCGAGCCCGCCGAGGAAGGTCAGCAGGATGAACGCGGCGCGGACGACGATCGGGTCGAGGTTCCAGCGGCGGGCCAGGCCGGCCGCGACGCCGGCGACCATGCGGCCGGAGCCCCGGTCGGGGCGGGTCACGCCGGAGCGGCGGATCGTGTCGAAGGACCGTGCGGTGGGCGGGGTCACCGGCTGCGACGGCTGCGACGGCTGCGATGGCTCCGACGGTGGGGTGGAGGTCGTGCCGGAGGGGTCGGCGGTGTGGTCGCTGCCGGTGCCGGTCGGGGCGGTGGCGGGGGCGGTGCCCCAGTTCGGCTGCTCGTCGGATCCGGTGGTGACGGTGGCGGGGAGGGCGGGGGTCTCGGTGGTTGTCATGACTCCACTGTCGTCACCGCACACCTGCAGCGGATCAGGCGCCGTCCCTGGCCGTACCCTGAACGATCCCTGACCCGGCATCGGCAATGCTCACGCCGTCGCTCAGGGTCGCGGTAAGGGAGGCCGCGCCGCCGCGAGGCTCCTTGTTCAACGTTCAGACACATGCATGGCGCCAACGGGATCGTCACCCAGAACGACGGCAGGGCACCCGTCTACGAGACGCTGACGTGCACGTGGTCGTAGTGGTTCGCGGTCCTGCTGCCGCGATCCTCCATGGCCTCCCACTGGCTGGTCGGGTTGCCGACCAGCCAGATCTGCTGCCGGTAGATCACGTAGGTGACACCCAGTTCGCGGGCGTGAGCCTGGACGTACCTGGCAACGTCCCATCCCGGCTCGCCTGACACCATGATGTCGACGGCTCTGCCGCTGCCGTGGTCGCCGCCGTCCCCGGCACGGTAGCCGCCGAAGGACGACACCGAATCTCCCAGGGCGGCACACACCGCGCGATACACCGAACGGGCGTTCGACGTCAGGTGCGACTCGATGCTCGAACTGATGGAGCACCGCGCGACCGACACGCCTGGCGACGCGCTCCTGGGCTTCGGCTGCGACGCGGACAGGTAGGTCGACCTGACCCATCCGGCGCGCCCGTCGGTCACCACCTGGGTCCAGCCGCTCTTGGTCACACCGGTGATGCCGATCCGAGTGGGGGCCTCGAGGTTGCCGATGCGGTCGTGACCGGCCGACGGGCCGGAGCGGACGGTGACGTCCGTCGCCGCCCACATCTGCCCCACGACGGCCGGGACGGGCTCGGGCTCGGGCTCGCGCGCCGTGGCAACGGGGGTCGCCGGGCCTGCGGAGGTGGTCCTGTCCCGGCCGGCCCTCTCCTCTGTCCTCAGGACCGCGGCGGCACGGAGGGCGTTGGCAGCCAGTGCGGCGTCCCCCCGCTGGTCGACGGCAGTGGCGACCGCCGTACCGCCCGGAGCCCGGCCGCCGTTCGGCCAGAGGGTGATGACCAGGGCCAAGGCCAGCAGCGCAGCACCGACACCGGCGGCCGGACGGGCAACCTGACGCGGTAGACGTGGAGGGCGCTGTCTGACAGGCTCCGCGCGGTGACGGCCTCTGGGCACGAGCTCTCTCTCCCGATCGGGTACAACCGAACTCGGGCAGCCTAGGCAACCTCATGACAACGTGCGATAAGGCAGTGTGAAGGGTGGGGTTCCACCCTCTTCACGCACTGTGCTCCCCCCGCTACGGAGCGGCGGAATGCGCACGATCCCACCCTGCGCTGGGTCATCTGACCCGGTTGCTGCCCGGCCCCGGCCGCCCGCTGACCGGGTCAGTGACGGTGCATGGAGGCCCGGGCCGTTGGGCTTCCTGAGCGCGATTCATGATTCACACCGGCTGAGCAACGGCAAGACAAGGCCGGCCCTCCGAGGTCCGCCGCGAAGCTGGAAGGCATGCGTCCTATCCCCCAGGGCAGCACGTGCGATCTTTCGTTGCGCGCTGGCTACTGTTGCCCGGTGCCTACCCTCCATGTCGTCAGGCGCCACCAGCAGACGGCGGATGTCGTGTGCGGGCCGACGGCACTGGCCATGCAGCTCTCGGCGTTCGGACTCGACCTCAGCCCTGCCGAGGTCGCAGGCGGGGCAGCGGCCTTCCGGCGCGACGGCGACGCCGGGCTCACGACCCAGGAGCTCGCAGCGTTCTGCCTCTCGCTCGGGCTCGAGGTCGAGCTCCACTCCTTCGACGGGCGCGTGCTGGACTACGCGTGGACCGGGATGGACCAGACCGACCTGGAGACACAGCTCGCGGCCCTATGCGCCCATCTGCGCCGTGTCCGGCCGTTCGCCGACACCCGCCGCCGCTACGCCGAGGCGTACCTGGCCCTGGTGCGCGCCGGCGGTGTCCTGCGCATCGCGACCCATGTACGGCGCGGGCTGCTGCTCGAGTTGCTCACCCGAGGGCCGGTCGGAGCCGGGGTGCTCGACAACGTGCTGTCGGGCACGGGGAAGCGCGACGCATCGGGATCGCCCGACCCGCTGGAAGGAGACGTGGGGACGCACAGCGTCCTGCTCGTCGGTGTCGACGACGACGGCTTCCTTCTGGCCGACCCCGCGCTGCCCACCACGTCGTCACTGCAGCACAGAGACACCGAGACACTGCTCGCGGCCATCACCGCCGCACAGATCGACGATGACAATTCGGTGCTGCTCGTAACTCGATAGGGCCGGTCGGCCCGCGTGCCCGGGGCTCCGGTCGATCGCTCGGACGTGCAGGGCGGGACCGAAGATCTCGCGGAGACGGACCGCCGTGATCCCTGGCACGGAGTCACTTGCTCCAGCGGCGCGACGTGGTGAGCAGGAGTCGCTCGGGCGGGTGGACGACCGTGTGGGTTGCTGCTCTCAGTCCTGCTCGTCGGACCCTGCGTCGTCGCCGCGCCGACGGCGCGCTCGCTCGGCGATCCCGCTGGAGAGCCTGCTCGTCACCGAGCTGGCCCGGTCACGAGTGTGCGCCGCATCGGGTGGCGATCCGACAGCCTGGGTGGTCGATCATCGGCTTCTGCGTGACAGGAGCCTCGTCCAGTCACGTTCGTCCGCATCGGGTCGCGACGGAACAAGAACAGCCCCTGGCCTGCGTCTGCGCAGTTCAGGGGCCGACTTGTCGCTGTCTCAACGAGCGCGCCCGAAGGGATTCGAACCCCTAACCTTCTGATCCGTAGCTCTGCTACGGAGAGTAACCGATGTGATCTATTGGTCGCCGCGAGTGTCCGAGAATGACCCCTGAACTGCAGGTATACCAAGATGGTGTCGCACCCCTTAGCCTCCTTGTTTACCGTGAGTCACCCCGGATGCAGCGGCCATGGTTCTCACCGCAGTTCTCAGCAGCGGGCGGCAGTCACGTTGAGGTCGGGTGATGGCGCTAAATGATCTTGGCCAGAGTTGCTCACCGAAGTTCCCCACTTGGTGGCGGTGGTCAGCGTAGCGGTGTGCGTGTGCCGGTGGTGGCTCGGCGGAGGGTGTCGGTGCGGGCGTTGTGGTCGCGTAGGCGGTAGGAGTCTCCGTCGAGGTTGAGGACGACGGAGCGGTGCAGGAGGCGGTCGAGCATGGCGGCGGCGACGGTGGTGTCGCCGAGGACCTCTCCCCACGACCCGACCCCCCGGTTTGTGGTGATCACGATGCTGGTTTTGAGGTATCGCTGCGACACGACTTGGAACAGGGCTGATGCGGCCTCGGCAGGCAGCGGGAGGTAGCCCAGTTCATCGATCACCAGGAGGGTGGGGCCGGCGTAGAACCGCATGGTGGTGGCCCATCTGCCTTCTATGGCGGCGCGGTGGCAGCGGGCGGCGAGGTCTGCTGCGGTGGTGAAGTAGGTGCGGTAGCCTGCCTCCGCGGCTTTGCGCGCCAGCCCAACTGCCACATGGGTTTTGCCTACTCCGGGTGGCCCGATGAGCAGGAGGTTGGTGGCGGTCTGCAGGTAGCGGCAGGTCGCCAGCTCGTTGATCAGCTTGGGGTCGAGGCCGGGTGCGGCGGCGTAGTCGAAGTCCTCCAGGGTGGCGGGGGTGGGCAGACATGCGAACCGCAGGCGCCCGGTCAGACGGCGCGCTTCGGTCGCGGTGACCTCGGCGCTCAGGAGTCGTTCCAAGGCCGCGGTCAGGGACAGGCCCTCGGCGGTGGCTTGGTCCAGGACGGCGGGTAGGTGTTCTGCGGCGTCGTGCAGTTTCAGGGTCGCCAGGTGAGCGCGCAGCTGCTGGTAGAGGCTGGCCTGCGCGGGGGTGGCCGGGGCCGTGAGATCGGTTGCTGTCATGGGGTTTACGGGCTCCCTTGTGGTCGGTTCGGGTCTGTGGGTTCGGTCGTGGGTCAGGTCAGGGTGTTGCGGCCCTGGGCCGCGGCGGCGTAGCGGGCCAGGTCGATCGGCGGGTCGGGGTCCACCTCCTTCGCATCGGTGCCCGTCGCGGTGCCTGGTTGGGGGCTGGTACCGGTGCGCAGGGCCTCGGC
>JBAPWU010000193.1:0-8795 GCA_049283855.1 Kineosporiaceae bacterium | reverse complement strand
TCGCGGAGCAGCGCTGAGCGCGCCGCGCGGCCCGGAGCCGGACGCCCCGTCGACCAGCCCGCAGCCGCAGATCCTCGACGTTCCGGATCCGGGCCCCGCCGCGCCCGCCGACATGCCGGCCGACCTGCCGGGGCGACAGTGGGCACGGCAGTCTGGGGGCGTGCAGGTCGACGTGGCGATCGTCGGCGCCGGAGGCGCCGGGCTGAGCCTGGTCGCGGCCATCGACCGGCAGTACAACGCCGCTCATCTGGACGGCGACGTCCGCCCGCCCACGGTGGTGCTGATCGACCCGGTGCACCGGCGCGAGGAGGACCGCACCTGGTGCTTCTGGGACCACGGGCTGAGCCCGGTCGAACCGGCCGTGCACCGGGCCTGGGACCAGGTGCTCGTGGTCGACCCACGCGGCGAGGAGCGCCGGCTCGCCCTGGGCGGGCTGCGCTACGTGATGGTGCGGTCGGCCGACTTCTACGCGCTGGCGGACGACGCCGCCGCGCGGATCGGCGCGGTGCGGATCCCGGTCGCGGTCGACGAGCTGGTGGACGGCGACGAGCGGGTCACCATCCGCGCCGGCGGCGAGGAGATCAGGGCGCGGTGGGTGTTCGACTCCCGGCCGACGGCACCGGTGCGCGGCGGGCGGACCTTCCTGCTGCAGCACTTCCGCGGCTGGCGGGTGCGCTTCCACCACGAGGCCCTCGACCCGGCCCTGCCGGTGCTGATGGACTTCTCGGTGCCTCAGCCCGAGCGCGGCACGGCCTTCGGCTACGTGCTGCCGAGCGACACCCACACCGGGCTGGTCGAGTACACGCAGTTCTCCCGGGAGCGGCTGCCCTCACGCCGCTACGACGAGGCACTGTCGGCCTACCTGCTCGACCGCTGGGGCAGTGGCGGCGCGCCGGGCACCTACACGGTCGAGGAGGTCGAGGACGGCGCGATCCCGATGACCGATGCGGTGTTCGAGCGCCGGGCCGGGCAGCGGGTGTTCCGGATCGGCACCGCCGGCGGCGCCACCCGCCCCTCGACCGGCTACACCTTCGCCACCATGCAGCGCCAGGCCGAGGTGATCGCCGCCGCCCTGGTGCGCGGGCGCCGTCCGGTTCCTCCGGTGCCCTACCGGGCCCGGCACCGCTGGATGGACTCGGTGCTGCTGCGCGCCCTGGACCAGGGCCACGCGGGCGGCGCGGAGCTGTTCACCCGGCTGTTCGAGCGCAACGGCGCCGAGCGGGTGCTGCGCTTCCTGGAGGGCGACAGCTCGTCCTGGTCCGACCTGGCGCTGATGCGCACCAGCCCCCTCGGCGCCATGACCCGCGCCGCCGCCGGCGACCTCGCCGCCCGCCTCACCCCCCACCGCGCCTGAGGCCCCTCCCCCCTCCTCCTGCGGGCACAACGTCACACCGTGCCCGTCTGGCGGGCACGACGTCACACCGTGCCCGCGCGGGACGGACGTAGCGCCGCTCGGTCGGGGCCCTGTGGTTGCACAGGGTGAGGTCAGCCGACCGGGAGCCGGACCCGGGCGACCACTCCGGCGTGGTCGGATCCGTCCAGCCGGGCGCTGGACACCGACTCCACCCCCGCCCCGTGCGGCACCAGCACGTGGTCGATCCGGATCAGCGGGGGCACCACGCGGCCCAGAGGCCAGTCACCGGCACCGTCGACGGGCCAACTCGGCTGCTGCCAGGCCCAGAGCCGAGCCTGGCCGGCGTCCGTGAACCCGGCGTCGAGCAGCCGCGCGAACGGCCGGTTGTACTGGGTGGCATTGAAGTCGCCGGCCACCACCAACGGCTCCCCGGCCCGCACTCGCGGCCCCAGCAGGCCGGTCAGCAGCACCTCGTCGGCCGCCCAGTTCCGGTTCAGCGGCGTCACCGGGTGCACCGCGGCCACGGTGACCCGATGCCCGGCCAGTTCGAGGCTCGCCTCCACCGCGTTGAAGTAGGTCCCCACGATCGGCCGGGTCTCGGTCAGCGGGGATGCCGCGTAGAGGCCGGTCCCGGTGGCACCGCTGGCCGCGGCGAGGTTGCGATGGGGAAGCACCGCGCCGAGACCGGCGGCGTCGAAGCGCGCCACCGCCTGCGGGGTGAGCTCGGTGAGTACCAGGACGTCGGGCTGCACGGCCCGCACCCGACGCACCAGGGCATCGGGATCAGCCTCCCCGAGGAGCACATTCTGGGTCATCACCGTCAGTGGAACCGTTGTGCCCGTGGGGTCTCCACCTCCGTGCGGGAACGGGCGCAGCCAGACCAGGATCACCAGCAGGACGGCGAGCGCCGCCGCAGCACTGCGCCAGAGCCGAGCCGCGGCGAGGAGGGCGAGCGCAACACCCGTCACCGGCAGCGCCCAGGCCGCGAGCGCCGCCAGCAGAACGAGCAGCAGATGCCCCTGCCCGCCGGCCGCCACTGCGGCCAGCGAGGCCAATGGGCCGGCCAGCAGGCCCCAGCCGAGCACCCTGGCCGCCCCCTGGATCAGCGACCCTGCGCCACGCAGACGCGGTTCCTCCGACGGGGCGCCGTCGGCCGCCTCCACGTCCAGTACTCCCACCGTGCTGGTCCTCCCGCTGACGTCCCGTCCGGCATCCAGGCTGCCATACAGGGCCGGACGGAGGACGTCGGTGGGCCGTCTGGGTCACTCACAGTCGCCCGGCTGCCACCGTGCAGTATTCTCTACTTATCCGATAGAAATACGAGCCATAAGGAGTTCGCCCCGATGGAAGCCCGGACCACCATCAACCGACGTCGAGCACTCGGCCTCGCCGCCGCCGCACTCACCGCCTCGCTGGGGTTGGCGGCCTGCGGCGGCAGCGCGGCCGGCACCGTCGGCAGCTCGGCCTCGTCGTCGACCAGCCTCGACCTGGTCGGCTTCGCCGTGATCAAGTCGGCCTATGACGAGCTCGGCACGGCCTTCGCGGCGACCGAGGCCGGCAAGGGCGTCACGCTGAAGGGCTCCTACGGGGCCAGCGGCGCGCAGAGTCGCGCCGTGATCGCCGGGCAGAAGGCCGACATCGTGGCCTTCTCGTTGACGCCCGACCTGGACAACGTGGCCAAGGCCGGGCTGGTCGACCCGGCCTGGAACGCGGGACCCAACAAGGGCATCGTGTCCCGCTCGGTGGTGGTGATCGCCGTACGCAAGGGGAACCCGAAGGGCATCAAGGGCTGGGCCGACCTGGTCAAGCCCGGTGTGGGCATCGTCACCGCCGACCCCGGTACCTCCGGCTCGGCCAAGTGGAATCTGCTCGCTGCCTACAGTCAGGCCCTCGGCGCCACCAAGGACGAGGCGGCCGCCAAGGCCTACCTGGGGGCCTTCGTCAGGAACGTGGTCAGCTGGAACGACAGCGGGCGCACCGCCACCGACGCCTTCACCAAGGGCACCGGCGACGCGCTGATCTCCTACGAGAACGAGGCCATCGCCGCCCGGGCGGCGGGGGTGGAGCTCGACTACATCGTTCCCGAGTCCACCCTGCTGATCGAGAACCCCAGCGCGGTGACCAAGACCGCTCCGGCCCAGGCCGCGGCCTTCCTGTCGTTCGTCACCAGCACGGACGGCCAGAAGATCCTGGGGAGCAAAGGCTTCCGGCCGATCGACGGCGCCATCACGGTGACCGATGTGAAGGGCGCCAACGACCCGGCCAAGCCGTTCCCGGCCATCGCCACCCTGACCACGGTCGCTGACCTGGGTGGCTGGTCCGCGGTGAACAAGACGTTCTTCGACAAGGACGCCGGCCTCGTCACTCTGCTCCGGAAGTAGCAGTGAGCGCTCAGGTCCTCGAGGCCGCGCCGCCGAGGAGGCGACCCCGGCCGGTATCGGCCGGCCGTCTCTCGGCGGCGTCCGGCCTCGGCCTCGGCGTCAGCCTGCTCTGGCTGTCGCTGATCGTGCTGCTGCCGATCGCCGCGATCGTGACCACCTCGTTCCAGAGCGGCCCCACGGCCTTCTGGCACACGGTCACATCGACCGAAGCGCTGGGCACGGTGCGCCTGACCGTGGCCGCGGCGCTGCTGGCCACCGTGTTCAACGCGGTCTTCGGCACCCTGATCGCCTGGGTGCTGGTGCGGGACACCTTCCGCGGCAAGCGGTTCATCGAGGTGATCATCGACATCCCGTTCGCCCTGCCGACGATCGTCGCCGGCCTGGTCCTGATCTCGCTGTACGGCCCGCAGAGTCCGTTCGGGATCGACCTGGTCGGCACCCGGCGCGGCGTGTTCCTGGCCCTGCTCTTCGTCACCCTGCCGTTCGTGGTCCGCTCGGTGCAGCCGGTGCTGATCGAGATGGAGCGGGACGTCGAAGAGGCCGCCGCATCGCTGGGCGCGAACGGATTCACCACGTTCCGGCGGATCATCCTGCCGACGATCACACCGGCCATCCTGGCCGGCGCCGCGCTGGCCTTCGCCCGAGCTCTGGGGGAGTACGGGTCGGTGATCCTGATCTCGGCGAACCTGATCGGCAAGACCGAGGTGTCGTCGTCCTTCGTGCTCAAGAAGATCGAAGAGGGTGACGCGGTGGCCGCTGCTGGCGTGGCAACGCTGTTGCTCATGGTGGCGGTGGTCGTCCTGGTGATCCTGGACTCCCTGCAGAGAGTGGCGGCCCGACGTGACTGAGACCTCGACGATAGCGCCGACCGCGCTCACGTCACCGACGTCACCGATCGCGCCGAAACGGCCGACCGGACGCCCCGCGACCCGATGGACGCTGCGGCTGACCGCTGTCGGTTACGTGCTCGCGCTGGTGGCACTACCGGTGCTGACGGTCGGACGACGCACTTTCGCCCACGGGCTCGGCCCGGTGCTGGAGTCCCTGCAGAACCCCGACCTGATCTCGGCCGCCCGCCTCGGCGTGGTCGTCGCGCTGATCTCTGTGGTGATCAACACCGTGTTCGGCGTCGGCATCTCGTTCCTGCTGGTTCGCTACCGGTTCCCCGGACGGCGGCTGCTGAACGCCGTGATCGACCTTCCGATCTCCATCTCACCGGTCGTGGTCGGGATCGCCCTGATCCTCGTCTACGGGCGCAACGGATGGTTCGGAGGCTGGCTGGAGGGTCGCGGCGTCCAGATCATCTTCGCCACGCCCGCGCTGGTCCTGGCCACGGTGATCGTCGCGCTGCCGCTGGTGGTGCGTGAGGTGATCCCGGTGCTCGAGGAGGCCGGGACCGACCAGGACCAGGCGGCGCAGTCGCTGGGCGCCAACGCCCGGCAGCGCTTCCTGCGCATCACGTTGCCGACCATCAGGTGGGCGCTCGCCTATGGCGTGGTGCTCAGCCTGGCCCGTTCCCTCGGCGAGTTCGGCGCCGTGCGCGTGGTCAGCGGCAGCGTGCCCGGCCAGTCGCAGACGCCGACGCTCTTCGTCAACGACAACTATCAGGAGTTCGGCCCAGTGGCCGAGCAGGCGGCGTTCACCGCCGCCTTCGCGCTCATGGTCGTCTCCGTCGTCTTCATCATCGTCATTGCCTGGCTACGCCCGAAGGAGACCAACTGATGGGGATCACCGTCACGAACATCACCAAGCACTTCGGTGACTTCGTCGCGCTGCGCGACGTCGATCTCGTCGTGCCCACCGGCGGCCTGACCGCATTGCTGGGCCCTAGCGGTGGCGGGAAGTCCACCCTGCTGCGGATCATCGCCGGCTTGGAGTTCCCCGACACCGGCACCGTCGAGATCGAGGGCGTGCACGCAACCTGGCTGCCACCGCAGAAACGCAGCGTGGGTTTCGTGTTCCAGCACTACGCCGCGTTCAAGCACCTGTCGGTGTACCGGAATGTGGCGTTCGGCCTCGAGATCCGCAAGCGGCCCAAGGCGGAGATCCGCACGCGGGTCTTCGAACTGCTCGAGCTGGTCCACCTGGAGAACTTCGCCGACCGGCTCCCCTCACAGCTCTCCGGCGGGCAGCGCCAGCGGATGGCGCTGGCCCGGGCCCTCGCCGTCCAGCCCGAGGTGCTGCTGCTCGACGAGCCGTTCGGTGCCCTGGATGCCAAGGTGCGCAAGGAACTTCGGGACTGGTTGCGCAAGCTGCACGACGAGGTGAACGTGACCACCATCTTCGTCACGCACGATCAGGAGGAGGCGCTCGAGGTCTCCGACGAGATCGTGGTGATCAACGAGGGCCGGATCGAGCAGGTCGGGTCGCCGGCCGACCTCTACGACCGCCCGGCGAACGACTTCGTGATGGGCTTCCTCGGCCCTGTCACCCGCCTGAACGGCCACTGGGTGCGCCCGCACGACATCCAGGTGCTCAATGCGCCGGACCACGACACCACCGCGGCGAGGGTCCTGCGCATGCAACGCGTCGGGTTTCAGGTTCGTGCCGAATTGAGGACCGAGACCAGCGAGCCGTGGGTGCAGCTCACCCGGGCCCAGGCCGACGAACTGGAGCTCGCCCCCGAAGGGACCGTCTGGCTGCGCGCGCAGGCCTCGGCGACCGCCCTGCGCGCCTCGTGAGTGGCCGCCCGCTCGCCGCGCGTCAGGTGGATCCGTTGCCGCCGCTGAACGCCGCCCCTGAACAGGGCCACACCGGGCGGAGCGGGCGTGCCGGGACACGGGAGAATGAACCCGTGAACACGCGATGAGCGAGGTGACGCGCCCGGGGCCGGTGTCCCGTGCGGTCGCCCGCTGGGTGGCCTGGCTGCAGGGATTCGTCGGCCGGGAGCCGGTGTTCGCGCTCACCGTGGTGATCGGGCTGGTGGTCGCGGCCGTGATGGCCGCGCTCGCCGCATCGGTCTACGACGCGGTGAGCGAGGCCGACGGCGTCGCCGGGCTCGACCTGCCCGTGCTGCGCTGGGCGGTGAGCCTGCGCACCCCGGAGCGCAACGTCCTGGTCACGGACTTCACCGACCTCGGCGGCACGGTCGGGATGCCGATCCTGGCCACCGTGGCCAGTACCGGCCTGGCCCTGGCCTGGCGGCGGTGGACGCCGGTGGTGCTGATGCTCCTCGCCACGGCGGGATCGTTGCTGATGACCATGGTCGGCAAGGCGGTCATCGGCCGGGTCCGCCCACCGGTGGAGTTCGCGGTGCCGCCGCTGGAGACGTCGGCGTCCTTCCCGAGCGGGCACTCACTGAACGCGGTGGTCGTCGCCGGCGTGCTGGCCTACCTGCTGATCGGGTGGTTCCGCACCAGGCGCGCCCGCGCCGCGGTGGTGGTCGTCGCGGCGTCCTTCGCGCTCGCGATGGGCCTGTCGCGGGTGTTCCTCGGCCACCACTGGCTGACCGACGTCCTGGTGGCCTGGGCGCTCGGCCTGGCCTGGCTCGCGGTCGTCGTGACCGGACACCGGGTGTGGCTGCTGCGCGCCGCGTGGGCGGGCGAGTCGCCGGGGCAGGTCAGCGCAGCAGATTGAGGCCGGCGAGCACCGTGGTGAGCAGCACCAGCTTCTCGAACAGGTCCTGCTGGATGTGCGGGATCACCCTGCGGCCCAGCCAGGTGCCGAGCAGGACGCCGGGGGCGAGGATCAGGTCGAGTCTCAGGGTGGACGTGGTGATCAGGTCCAGCCCGACGCTGAACGGCACCTTGAGCAGGTTGACCACGAAGAAGAACCACGACGTGGTGCCGAGGAAGCCGAGCACCGAGTAGCGGGCGTTCAGCAGGTACAGATGCATCGCCGGACCACCCGCGTTGGCCACCGTGGTGGTGAACCCGGCCAGCGAGCCGAACCCCCACGACGCCCAGGGGTTCGCCGGGGGGCGGGCCGGCGGATCGGACTCCCGGCCGCGGGATCGGTGGCGCATCACCAGGTGCAGGGCGACCAGCCCGACCAGGACGGCGCCGATCGCCTGACGCATGAAGGCATCGTCCGCGCGGGCCACGAAGACCACGCCGAGCCCCACCCCGAGGGCGACCGCGGGGATCAGCCGGAGCAGTGCCGCCCAGTCGGCGTGGGCGTGGTACGTGCGGACGGCGACCACGTCACCGACGAGCAGCAGCGGCAGCACCACTCCGGTCGACAGCCGCGACGGCAGCACCGCGGCGAAGATCGCCACGCTGATCAGGGCGACGCCGCCGACGGCGGTCTTGGAGAAGCCGATCAGCACCGCCGCCAGGGCCAGCACCAGCATCGCCGTGACGCCGAGCGGGGCGAGGTCGCCGACCGTCATGCGTGGAGCGGGCGGAACCGGCGCAGCCGCAACGAGTTCGTCACCACGAACACGCTGCTGAACGCCATCGCGCCGCCGGCGATCATCGGGTCGAGCAGCCCCAGCGCGGCCAGCGGGATCGCGGCCACGTTGTAGGCGAACGCCCAGAACAGGTTCCCCTTGATCGTGGCCAGGGTGCGCCGGGAGAGCCGCACGGCGTCGACCGCCGCCCCCAGATCGGCCCGCACCAGGGTCAGGTCGCTCGCCTCGATCGCCACGTCGGTGCCGGTGCCCATCGCCAGCCCGAGATCGGCCTGGGCCAGCGCCGCCGCATCGTTCACCCCGTCGCCGACCATGGCCACCACCCGGCCCTGGGACTGCAGCCGGCGGACGGCGTCCACCTTGCCCTCGGGCAGCACGCCGGCGATCACGTCGGCGGCCTCGATGCCCACCTGCTCGGCCACCGAGGCGGCGGCGTCCGCGTTGTCGCCGGTGAGCAGGATCGGCCGCATCCCGAGCGCGCGCAGCTGCGCGATCGCCTCCCGGGACGTGGGTTTCACCGTGTCGGCCACGGTCAGGGTGGCCAGGGCGTGGTCGTCGGCGGCGACCACCACGGCGGTACGCCCGGCGGCCTCGGCGCGGCCCACGGCGTCCGTGATCGCGGGGTCGACCGCGACGCCCTGCTCGCGCAGCCAGGCCAACCGGCCGACCCGCACCAGCCGGCCCTCGACCCGCCCGGTCACCCCGAGCC
>JBAPWU010000192.1:0-6341 GCA_049283855.1 Kineosporiaceae bacterium | reverse complement strand
ACCCGGCACACCCCACCACCGCCACCACCGGCTCCGCCGGCCTCCACCGCGCCGCCTCGCCCTGCCCCGGCCGTGCAGGGCGAGCAGCGCGGCCGGTCGGCGTGCCCCGGAACTCCCCGGCCACCACCGCTTGCCAGGCCCGCCGCAACTCATCCACACCCACCGCCGGCCGGATCGGTGCGGTCACGAACGGTGCGGTCACGATCGGTGCGGTCACGACGACCCACCGCCCAACCGTCGGCGGCGGGCGGCCAGCACATCCCGCAGGTCCTCGGCCGACAACCGGGACAGGGCGCTCTGGGCGGACCGCACGGCGTCCCACCGCGCCAGCCACGCCCGCAGCTCATCGATCACCTGGGCCTCGGACCCGGCGGTGTCCGCCAACCGGACCAACTCCTCGGGTGCCCACCGCCCACCCCCCGTGCCCTCGGACACCTGGCTCGGGTGATCGTTGTGGTGCGCAGCCATCGTCATCACCGCCTCGCCTCCGTAAGCGGCGGCGGCGGAGGCGGCTGACCACATCACGCCGGGACCCTCTCCTCGAGGTGCTGGTGCGGGCTGCTGAGGGTGCCGCTGACAGTGGCGATCTCGCGCAGCGCCCGCAGTGCCCGCCCGGTGCGGCGGCGCGCGGCCCGTGCCGACAGCCCGAACTGTGGGCCGATCACCTGCGCCACCGTCGGGGTGGTCATCCCACCGCCGGCGCGCAGGGGTATCCGCAGTTCGGATGCCGCGGCGGCCGCAGCCCAGAGCAGGTCCCGGTCGGCCTCGGTGATGACCGAGGACCTGATCGCCCGGCGCAAGACGGCGCTGACCCGGTCGGTGGTCTCGGCGCGTTGAGCCGTCGGCGAGTCCTCGTCGAGGGCATCGCGGTCCCGCCAGGTGGCGCTGGTCGGGTCCACCACGCAGGTGCGTGCCCAGGTGACGCCGCCGCCGCGACCGAGCCGGGTCACGACCTCCCGTCGAGTGTTCAACGCGATGTTCGCCGCGACCCGCCGGCGACCGGGGACCTGCCCGACGGTGCGGGCCTGCAGCCACAGCTCGGAGGCGACCACCTCGTCGATGCGTGGACTCATGCCCTGCAGCCGGGCCGCGATCCGGCACGCCGCCGGCACCAGCAGCCACGCCAACACCCCGGTGGCGGCCACATCGTCCCCGCCGCTGGGAGCCGACCACCACGCCAACGCCGCCAACACCTCATCGGCGGCCGCCGGGTCCGCCCCGCGTAGCCACCCCCGCAGCTCGACCACCTCGGCGACCACCCCCAACACCGGGTGCTCGGCACGCCAGAGCGGCCAGCGGCACCGCGCCTCGGCCAGCACCCCGCCCGCCTGCCCATCCGAATCCCCAGGGCCGTCCAGACCCAGATGCCGCCGCACACTCATCGCCCGTTCCTCCCGCCGTCGTCGTCTCGACACGACGAGAGATCACCGGACGAACATCCCCGCACCCGTCCCCACCCTCGGCGTCCCCACCCCAGGGACAGGGGCCCTGTATGATGCACAACCCGAGGTCAGCGGGCGTCCCCCAAGAAGTGGCACCAAACCGACCGCGCGTGGTCGTCGACCATCGGCCCCCCTAAATGGGGATCGGCTACCGGGTCCACTACCTCCTGGCGTCCCAGCTGGTCAACGAACCCTCGAGGCCAGCGCCCGACCGCGCAGATGACAAGATCGGCGAATGACTCGGTTCCGGATAACAGGGCTCTCCGTGTGGGGTGTTCAGTGGGAAAGCAAGGACGACGATCGGGAGATCGCCCGCAGGGTGATCAACCTGCTCGAGGACCGACGGATGCTGTGGAAGGACTTCCGTTACGAGATCGAGGAGCACTGCGTCAGTTCGGCCAACCAAGTCCGCCGAGATCTTGGCGACTTGATCAACAACCCGGCTATCGGCACGAGCCTCACGCCGCAGCTGAAGGCGCTGCAGCAGTTGTTCCGTTCCTTTGTCGACGAAGTCGGACCTCACGAGGAGGATCAGCGATGGCACCGGTATTCGGGTGGGGGGACTGACCCTCTGTCCATGGCGCTGGGTCGCCTCCGGGCCTTGGTCGGTCTTGAGGTGGGTCGGCTGTCCAGCCAGTACGGGCTGGACATCTCCGACGACCTGGCGACGATCGTCCCGGACGAGGACGGCTGGTTCTTCGATCGGTTCCAGTGAGCAAGCTCGCGCCGTCTGATTCAGTTGTTCAGGAGCTCTCTGGTGCGCCTGGATCCCCGGGCGGCGACTTGGCCCTCCGCAGCCGAGGGCCACCTCTGATGAGACACGAACCGTGTCCGCCGGAACGGAAGCAACGTTCTACACCCCGAGGCTCGGGACCTCGGGCGCCACCTGCTACACGTCCGCTCCGTACTTCTATGGCACCTCGACGATGACGGTCTTGGGTGCGTCAGAGACGCAATACTCCAGGGACGCTAAGATCTGCTAGTGAAGGTGTCCCGTATAGACCCGCGGACCTACCTCGTCGAGGCAACACCCGTCGCTTATCGAGTGGATATCTGGACACCGATTGGCGACCCCGTTAACGGTGGCTGGAGTTCGGCTGAGTATCGGTTGGAGCCCGAGGACCTCGATGTCGATAGCGTCGTCGCGTGGGCAGCAACCCAGGCAGTAGGTCCCGGCATGCAGGTCGTCGTCTATGCCGAGGTACCTGAGGCGGCCAGCGGGCGGCGCCTTCTCGTTCGTCTGAGCGGCAAAGAGCCGACCAGCAGCTCGGAGAGCGTCGACGAGTAGGGCGCCGTAGCGGTCAGCGCTTCGCCTGAGGGGCAAGAGGACACGCTGCAGCACGCTGCGTAGACGAACGACCTTGCCCCGTCGGAGCAATCTACAAGACCTGTGGATGAAGATCTTTAGGCTGCTTCCTCGGTGACCGGGTCGGCTCGCGTTCGACGAGCTTGCCGTGTTCCAAGCGGGCGCCGGCTCGGACGAGGGGCGACCAGGTGGGGTGCGTTCACGGCGCGCCAGCGGGCTTGGGCGGCTTCGATCAGCTGAACGCCATGGCCAGTCCGGGGCCTTTGCCGGGTGTAGGCGTTCCGGACGACTGCGGTCAGCTCGCGTACGCAGCGGTAGCCGCCCTGGTGGATGGCCCGACGTAGGACGATGGGGAACCACCCGCGGTGACCGGAGAGCCCAACGACCATCCCTTGGCGAGCCTGCTCACCTCACCGGATCGGCTGGCTGGGGTCGCACCGTCGCGGTGTGCGGGCTACCGAGCTGATCCCGGTGGTCGTCAGCCAGCAAGATCGCCCCTTCGCGGGTGGCCGAGGACCCCACCCACCCACAGGCCGGACAGGTGACCACCTCGGCAGTGTAAGCGGAGTTGGTCGAGTTGACTTCGGACGAAGTAGCCATCGCGTCTCGGTCCTCGATCCGGCGGGCCGGTGGGCCCACCGGCTCGAAGCGACGCTACCCCCGCAGCCACGGACTTGACAGGGACCTCGAGGGGCGCTGGCAGCCATGTCGACCTCCAGCCGTCCGGCCGGCCCAGGATCCGATCCGGCTCGCGATCGATGCGCTCGATGTACTTGCCGTAGGCGGCGACCAGCTGCTCGATCGCCGGCACATCCGCCTGCGTCGCCCTTCGAATCGGGGCGGGAGCCATTCGTCGAGGCTGTCGGCCCTTCTCCAGAACGCACGCTATCGCCGCGTTCCGTGCCGTCCGCTCTTGCCGCCGACAGCACGGCCATGCCGATCTGCGGCGGTCAGAGCGGTCAACCGGGGCGGTCGGTACCGGGAACTACCTCCGCGGGAGTGCTGCTCGCCATGTTCCGTACCCAGGACGCCACGACGGCGACCGTGAGTGTTGCGGCGATGGTCCAGGTGAGGACTGTGGGCCACGGCTGAATGTGATCGGAGCCGGTCCGGGCGGCAAGGAGCGCAACGGCTGCCGGTCCCATCAGGCCCGGCACGATGCTCCACCGCCGCCGCTGCGCCGTCAGGGCGCCGAGGAGTCCCATCACGAGACCAGCGGGCACAGCGAGGATCCCCCAAGCGAGCAGTTCGTTGTTGGAGAACTCGGCGTACCCGGTCAGGGAGTCGCTCAGGTAGTAGGTCACGTCCGCGATCAACAGGGCGGCCACCCCCACCACAGGCCCGGCCCAGGTCCGTCGGGCCCACCAGCCGGCGCCGAACGCGGTCAGGGCCCACGCCCACGCTGTACCTAGGACTGCGGCGAGGACCTCGAGCACGAAGATGCCGTTCTGGCTCAACGAGCGCGGACTGTAGGGCGAGCCCAGGACGTTGCTCAACGAATTCGCGCCGCCGAGGAGCGCACCTGAGACCACCGCGACCACGGCCAGCCGCAGCAGCCTGAGCCGGCTGGATGCCTCTGCCAGTGGAGCGTGCACACCAGCGCCAACCGCCGGACGCGTGACCGGCTCGTCGCTCGACTTCACAGCCCCCATCCTCTCGCGCGAAGCGCGCTCTCGCGGCACCGCGCTCATCGCAACCCTCACGCCCCCACCGCGCAGATCTGCCCCAGGCAGGGCTTCAGTCACCCGATTCGGTGCGTGAACGTGGGCGTGGACGCGGGCGCGGATCGGCGCTACGGCCGGCGGCCATGCATGATCTGATCGTGACACCACACGACGTGCTGGCAGCGGTCCAAGGCCGCGCCGAAGCGCTGGCGGCCGGCGACCCTGAGGCGCTGACTCGTTGGCTTCATGAGCAGTTCGTCTGGACATCCCACCGCGGTGAGGTCTTCGATCGAGCCGCATACGTCACGGCGAACACGCAGCACCTGAGATGGCGATCCCAGGCGATCGAGGACATGCATGTCGCCTGCATCGGCGACACGGCCGTCGTCGTCGGAACCGTTCGCGACGTCGTAGAACGCGAGGGCGAGGCAGCGGTCTTCGTGATGCGCATCACCCAGACCTGGGTGCGAGGATCGCAGGGATGGGTCTGCCTCGCCGGCCATGCCGGCCCGCTGTCCTCACCCGCAGGCCCCTGACCCACCTCGACGGAACACGCGCTCATCAGCGTAAGGCGTTGTCTGTCAAGCGTTCTGGTTGTTTGATCTTGTTTCCGGGCTGTGTGTGGTCGGTGCCTCGTCCGTCGTCTGTGCCCTGCATAGCGGTAACGGGGGTGGTCCCGGCAGCGTGTAATCGGGTTGGTCAGACGACGGGCGGGGCTGCCCATGATGAGCGTCGAGGTGACCGTGGTCCCTCAATGCCGCGTGGGGCTCGCCCCGACCATCAGCTCGGGAGGTGGAACGGCTGTCGCGTCGGCGGCAGATGTGAAGGTCAGGCCGCGGCGGGGGCGGTCGCGGTGCGTCGGGTGCCGCCGGCGGCGATCGCGGGGTCCCACCGCCGGCCGGTGGTGACCACGGCGTGCAGTTGCCGCAGGATCGCCGCGGCGATCACGGCCTGGGCCTGGGTGGGGGTCAGCCTGTTGTGGTCTCGGGTGGTCAGGTGCCGGTAACGGGCGGCGTAGACCGGGTTGTTGCTTTGGGCGCCCCACACGGCCCGCCAGGCGGCCAGCCGCAGCCCGGGTCGGCCCTGGCCGGTGAGCTTGGTCCGGCCGGTGAAGGTCCCGGAGAGCTTCTCCCTCGGCGCCAGGCCGGCGTGCTTGACCACCGCCCGGGCGGACGCGAACCGGGTCAGGTCCCCGGTCTGAGCCAGGATCGCCGCCGCGCCCAGGGCGGACAGGCCCGGGATGGAGCAGGCCAGGTCGGTCAGCCCGAGCTCATCCAGCACCGTCAGCATCCGGGCCTCGACGTCGGCCAGCCGTTCGCGGGTGTGGTGCCAGTCGGCCATCACCAGTTCGACCCGTTCCAGGGCGCCGCGCCGGTGGGTGAGGACGCCTGCGGGGTCGGTCAGGGCGGCGTACAGGTTCCGGGTGATTCGCCCGCATGGTTTCTGCCCGCCCCAGTGGGGCAGGGCACGGGAGACGGCGGTCTGGAACCGGGCCAGGCCCAGGCGGCGGGTGCGGTCCAGATCCCCACCGTCCCGGGTCAGGACCACGCTCAACCCGGCGACCCAGGTGTGGGACTTGAACGGCTTGCGGGCGGCGGTCAACGCCGCGGGCCAGACGCATTCGAGCAGGTCACGCATCTGCTGGACCTGCGCGACGCTCTCGACGATCAGCTGGTCGCGGCGGGCCCCGAGATGACGCAACCGACCCCAGGTCTCATCGATCGGTTCGGGGACGTAGCAGCGCAGCTGCGCGGTCGCCCTGGCGATCAACACCGCGTCCTTCTCGTCGGTCTTGTCGAAGGTCAGGTCTTCGGTCCGCCGCGACCACGAGGTGATCACCGGCTGCACGCACACGAACGGCATCCCCCGGTCACCGGCCAGCTGGCCCAGGACGCGCCACCGGTGACCGGTCGGCTCGCACGCCACCGT
>JBAPWU010000191.1:0-3138 GCA_049283855.1 Kineosporiaceae bacterium | reverse complement strand
ATCATGACGTGGCCGATGGTGTTG
This sequence comes from Kineosporiaceae bacterium, assembly GCA_049283855.1. Taxonomy (GTDB): domain Bacteria; phylum Actinomycetota; class Actinomycetes; order Actinomycetales; family Kineosporiaceae; genus JADJPO01. The sequence continues at coordinate 3,114 of JBAPWU010000191.1, read as the reverse complement.
GGGCCGAGGTAGGTGTCGGCGAAGACCAGGTCCCCGGGGCGCTCCTGGCCGGGTGGGATCCGGTAGCCGTTGCCGGCGGCGAGCCAGTTCCGTTGCCCGGCAGCGGTCCTGGGCAGGGTGACGCCGATCTGGGTGTAGGCGGCGCGGGTGTAGCTGGAGCAGTCCCAGGCGTGGGGCCCGGCGGCGCCGAACACGTACGGGTCGCCGATCTTGGAGACCGCCCAGGTCAGGACGGTGGTGATCCGGGCGGTGGTCAGGGGCGGCAGGTCGGGGTCGCCGGTGCCGGGGGTGCAGTCGTTGGGCTCGCCGAGGACGGTGCCGCCGCCGTAGGCGTGGGCGTAGGACAGGACGTCGTTGACGTAGGCAGCGTCGTGGTCGTAGGCGGCCAGGGCGCGGCGTACCCCGGCCGGTCCAGCGCTCACCCCCGCCGCGGTGAGGTAGTTCGCGGCCGACATCGCCGCGTCCGCGATGTCGGTGACGACGGCGCGGCCGTCGCCGTTGCCGTCGACGCCGTAGACGGCCCAGGCGGCGGGCAGGAACTGCATCGGCCCCTGGGCCCCGGCCGGGCTGGTGGCGGTGGTCCGGCCGTGGCCGCTCTCTTCCATCCCGATCCCGGCCAGCAGCGTCCAGGGGATCGTGTACCGGTCGGCGGCCGCGAGGTAGGCGGCCCTGACCGGTGGCGGGATCGGCAGCGGCGGGGTCCGCAGACTGTCCCGGCGCGGTGTCCCCGGCGGGGGCAGGGCGAACCCGACCCCGCCTTCCTCGATCCCCGCCGATACGGCGGGCGGAGTAGAGGCTGCCGGCGTCGTGCCGGCGTCGGCCAATGCGCTGGCCCCAGGAGCTTCGGCGACGGTGCAGGAGATCGCGGGAAGTTCTTCACCGGCCGCGGGCCCGGCGATCGCGGCCACGAAGACGGCGATCAGCAGCGGCATCCCGACGATCAGGGCCGCCGCGAGGACGACGACCACGGCGAGGGTCTTCTTCACCTGCTGCTCCCCTGGGGGTCAGGCGGCGCCGGCGATGGCGTCGTTGGTGTCGGTCAGGGCGTGTTCGGCGGGGTGCAGGACGGTGGCGACCTTGTACAGCTGGTCCCCGACGCACCACAGGGCCCGGCCCTGGCCGGCCATGGCCCAGCCGGTGACCACGTCCCGGGCGATCGGGCCGAGGCCGAGGAGGCGTTCCAGGTCCTCGGCGACGGCGGCGTCCTGGCCGTGCAGGATCTTCACATCGGCCAGGTGGAGGAGGTCTTTGGCGATCGCGACGGCTTGGGAACCCGTGTCGCCGGCCGAGAGCAGGTCGGAGGGTTTGTGGGCGACGGCGTACTGGATGTCGCCGTCGCGTCGGGACAGGCGCAGGTCGGCGTCGAACGACTTGACCGCGTCGGGGCCCAGCCGGAGCTGTTTCCAGGCTTCGTCGCGGACCACGATCCGTAGGTCGCCGGGGGCGGCGAGTTCCCGCATCGCCCGGCCCCAGGAGTTCAGGCAGGTCAACGCGATCCCGACGGCGTCCTCACCGAGGGCGTCCAGGCGGGACAGGGACAGGGACTGGATCGGTGCGGCCCAGTCGACGGCGATGCTGGTGTGGTCGTCGAACAGGCCGGCCAGCGCCCCGGAGACGAGGTGGCCGAGGGCGTCGCGGAGTTGTCGGGTGTGGTCGAGGAAGTGGCGGCGGGACTCATACCGGCAGTCCTCGATCAGGTCGCCACTGGGTTGGTCCAGGGCCTGCCACAGCTGGGGGATGGTGACCTCCCGCAGGGTGGTGTGGCCGTGGGTGTAGCCGGTCAGGGCGGTCAGGGCGGTCTTGACCACGACCTCGTCGCTGGGACCGAACGGCACCCGCCGGTCCCCGATCCGTTGGGAGCCGACCAGGGCCCGGATCAGGGTCAGCCACCGGCCGAAGATGATCGCGGCGCGGCGGGCGGCCTCGGCGGCGTCCAGGGAGGCCCAGCCGGCGCCGAGCGGGCCGAGGGCCAGCGGGTTGATCCGGGCCGCCAGGCCAGGGCCGATCGCGAACGGGGCGACGTCGAAGGCCCGGCACAGCGGTTCGTATTCGTCCTTGACGTCGCCCAGGATCAGGGTCCGGTACCCGAAGTCCATCATCCGCAGGCAGAACGCCTTGGTGGTGGCCGACTTGCCGCGTCCCGGTTTGCCGAACGCGAACACGTTGGGGTTGGTCACCGGGACCGCCTCATCCAGGACCCACCCGAACGGGTCGGCGTAGAACGCGGCGCCGGAGAGTTGGTCCAGGCCCATCTGGGCACCGGTCGGTGCCAGCCCGGGTGCGGCCACGAACGGCCACAGCACCGGCGCCTGGTCACTGGTCATCCGCCACGTCGACACCGGCGCACCCGCCGCCGCCCATCCCCGCCCGGGCCGGCGGAACCCTCGGCGGGGGGCGTAGCGGAACAGGCGCGCCTCCTTGACCGGGACGGGTTCGGGGGGCCGGGACGGCAGCTGGTGGCCGACGTCGTCCAACAGACGGGCCATGCCTCGCCCCCGGCCCGGCCCCCTGCCCCGGCTACTGGGGGTGGTCATGGCCGGGCCTGGGTCAAGCTGATCCCCAGCGGGAGGCAGGACGCGGCGAACGCGGCGTCCTGGGCCAGGTCCAACCGCAGCGGGGCGAACCCGGCCCGGCGGATCGAGGCGTCCAGGCGCCGCCCGAACTCGCTGATCCGCGCCGTGGCCGGGACGGTGACGGTGGCGACCGCGTAGGGGCGGCTCATCGCGTTGCCGCGGGCGAGTTTGGCGTCCATCCCGTGCGCGGTGGCGGCCTGGTGGCGTTGTGCGGCACGCGGTTTCACCCCGGCCCGGGCTCGCAGGTGGGTGCCCATGTCGGCGGCCCAGTCCGAGGTGGCGCTCGCCCGAGTCGCGGTCGAGTGGGCCAGGATCGGGTAGGCGACCAGCAGGCAGCGCCGCTCCCCCGGCTCGCTGGGGGTCAGCACCGGTGCCAGGGCACCGATCGCGGCGCCTCGGGCGGGCAGGGTGAGGGTGGCCGAGACCGAGGACCAGGCGTCGTGGGTGTAGTGCCGGACCAGGGCCTCAGCGCCGCAGGGGCCGGCCATCGCCCACGGCACCCCCGTCGCGACCCCCGGGTCGGCGTCGTGGGCGGCGGCCG
>JBAPWU010000190.1:0-2236 GCA_049283855.1 Kineosporiaceae bacterium | reverse complement strand
GACGACGAGCTGCAGGCCGTAAGGGCCAGGGCAGCCACAGCGGCCGCAGCCGCGGCCGCGATTCGGTGGTGGCGCATGAGGATCTCCTTCCGCGTCGCCCGACTTGGGCGTGCACTGAGGAGTTCTCATCGCACCCCCTCGTTGGATGCGCGGCCCGGGATCACAATCGCGATACAAGGGCCGTGACCCGGTCACGGCAGAATGTCGTACCTCGTGACGCAGGCAGACCACGTGGCTCATCCAACACACTCATCTCGGCATCTCCGGACGGATCCGCGCCTCGCCATGTTCGTGCCGCGCCTCCGTGGTGAGCCCTGAGGTCCAGCGCCTCTGGGCGGGGTCGCGCCGGGCCGAGGTCCGCACAACAAGCTTCGGGTAGTCCCCCGCGGACGTTCTTGCCGCGCGGACAAAACCGCGCGTCGCGTCCGGGTGGTGACCGTCGGAGGGCGGTGTGGGCGCTTGGGGCGGCGTGATGAGTGTCCACAAGCTGACGGCGGGGTCGGGGTATGACTACCTGACCCGGCAGGTCGCAGCCCTGGATGCCACCGAGCGGGGTCATGTCGGTCTGGCGTCGTACTACACCGCACGGGGCGAGTCCCCGGGGGTGTGGGTGGGGTCGGGGATGGCCGGGATCGACGGCCTGGCCGTCGGGGACGTGGTGACGGCAGAGCAGATGCAGGCCTTGTTCGGGTCCGGTCACCACCCGCTGGCGGCCCAGCGCCGCGGCCAGTTGCAGGGGCCGGGTCTGAGTGAGGGCGACTACTTGGAGGTGGGCCGGCTTGGTGCCCCGTACCGGGTCTACCCCGGGGACGTGAGCGCGTTCCGGGTCGAGGTCGCTCGCCGGATCGCGGGCCTGAACGAGGCGGCGGGGCTGCCCGGGGATTGGCCGGTCCCGGCCACGGACCGGGCGCGGGTGCGGTCCGAGGTGGCTGCCGAGTTCTTCCGCGCCGAGCACGGTCGTGAGCCGGACGGCGCCCGGGAGCTGGCGGCGACGATCTCGAAGTATTCCCGGCCGAGGACGACTGCGGTCGCTGGGTATGACCTCACGTTCTCGCCGGTGAAGAGTGTCTCGGCGTTGTGGGCGATCGCTGATCCGTCGACGGCGGCCCGGATCGAGCGGGCTCACCGGAGTGCGGTCGCGGATGCGTTGGCGTTCATCGAGGCCCACGCCCTGTACACCCGGACCGGCGCGAACGGTGTCCGGCAGGTCGACGTCCGTGGTCTGGTGGCGGCCGCGTTCACCCACCGCGATTCGCGTGCCGGGGATCCGGACCTGCATACCCATGTCGCGGTGGCGAACAAGGTGCAGACCCTGGACGGGCGCTGGTTGAGCATCGATGGCCGGGTCCTGTTCAAGGCGGCCGTGACCGCGAGTGAGACCTACAACACGGCCCTGGAACGCCACCTCGGTACCGGTCTGGGGGTGGTGTTCGCGCAGCGGCCGGGCAGCGACCCGCGGAAGCGGCCGGTCCGCGAGATCGTCGGTGTCCCAACCGGACTCACGGCGCGGTGGTCGCAGCGGCGGGCCCGGATCGACGTGCGGCGCGGTGAGCTGGCGGCGGACTTTCAGCGCAGCCACGGCCGGCCCCCGACGCCGGTGGAGGCGCTGGGCCTGGCTCAGCAGGCCACGGTGGAGACTCGTGAGGCCAAGCATGAGCCGCGCACCCTGGCCGAGCAGCGCGCCACCTGGCACCGCGAGGCCGCCGAGACGTTGGGCGGCGCGGATGCCGTCACCGCTGTCCTGACCCAAGTCGTCTCCCCCACTTTGGCGCCGTCGACCGGCGTCGCCCAGGTCCCGACTTCGGGCGTGGTCGCGGCGGTCGCTGACCGGGTGGTGGCCGAGGTCGAGGGTCGACGGGCGACCTGGCAGGTCTGGCATGTGCGCTCTGAGGCGCACCGTCAGGTCCGCGGTCTCGACGTCCGCGCCGAGGACAGCGAAGCCCTGGTCGACCGGGTGGTGGCCGAGGTCCTGCAGCGGGGATCGATCGTGTTGTCCCGGCCCGAGCCGGGCATCGTCGACCCGGAGGTGTTGCGGCGCCGGGACGGATCGAGTGTCTACACGGTTGCGGGCGCGGCCCTGTACACCTCGGGTCGGGTCCTGGACGCCGAGCAGCGCCTGGTCGCGGCCGCGGGCCGCCGGGACGGGCACGTCGTGTCCGAGGTGTGCGTGGATCTGGCGTTGTTGGAGAGTCAGGCGAACGGGGTCGCGTTGACGGCGGGGCAGGCGGGGTTGGTC
>JBAPWU010000189.1:0-2482 GCA_049283855.1 Kineosporiaceae bacterium | reverse complement strand
CAGCTCCTCGACCCGGGCGTGGGGGATGCCGGCCGTGTCGGCCAGGACCCGCAGGTGGTCGCGGCCGCTGCGCCCGGGGTGGAAGCTGGTCGCCTCCAGCGCGGCCCCGACCACGCGCAGGGGCCGGTGGATGTGGGCGTACGCCTTGCCGCCGATGGTCGCGGAGCCGCTGGTCGGGCGGACCAGGCCCAGCGCCATCCGCAAGGTGGTGGTCTTGCCCGCGCCGTTCGGGCCGAGGAAGCCGGTGATCCGGCCCGGCTCGACGTCGAAGGACAGGTTGTCGACGGCCACGACGTCCCCGAAGTGCTTGGTCAGGCTGCGAATCTCGATCCGCGCCCCGGGTGGCCCCGGCGCGGCGCTCCCCGTGGTTGTCATGGGGGAATCCTTGCAGCCCCACCCCGCGCAAGGGCAATCGGCCCGGGTCATCGCATCCGCTCAGGCCCGCCGCGTGCTCAGGGCCGCCGCGCGTTCAGGCCGCCGCGCGTTCGGGCCACGCGCTCAGGCCACGCGCTCAGGCCCGCCGCATGCTCAGGCCCGCCGCGTGCTCAGGCCTGCCACGTGCTCAGGCCTGCCACGCGTGGGTGCCGTGGTGGTGCCGCGTGCTGTGCACTGCCCCCTGAGCTGGGGCAGTGCACAGCACTGGGACTCCAGGACCGACTCCAGGACCGGCTCCAGGACCGACTCCAGGACCGGCTCCAGGACCGGCTCCAGGACCGGCTCCAGGACCGGTCCGGGTTGTATCAAGGTCGGGTTGGATCAAGGAGATCCGCCTGCAACCAGTTGGTTGACGAACGAGGATGCAGGACCTATGGTCTTATCAACCAAATGGTTGAAGACGATCGAGGAGGGCGCGTGGCGGATGAGCTGTCCCGGGTCTTCGCGGCGCTGGCCGACCCGACCCGGCGCGACATGGTGGCCCGGCTCGCGGCGGGCGACGCGACGGTCGGTCAACTCGCAGCTCCGTACGACGTCAGCGTGCAGGCTGTCTCCAAGCACCTCAGGGTGCTCGAGGGGGCGGGACTGGTCAGCCGCACCCGCGAGGCCCAGCGGCGCCCGGTGCATCTCGAGGCAGAGGTGTTCGACCTGATGACCAAGTGGATCGAGCGCTACCGCCGTCAGGCCGAGGAGCGCTACCGGCGCCTCGACGCCGTCCTGGCCGCCATGAACGACACCGCTCTGAACGACACCGCTCTGAACGACACCGCCAGGAGCGACACAGACTCCCCGCAGGAAGGAACCGCATCATGAGCACACTAACCGAGGCCAGGATCGAGGCCGACACCACGCTGCCGATCATCCGCACCACCCGTGACTTCACGGCCACGCCGGAGCAGTTGGTCCGGGCCCACACCGACCCCGGGCTGTTCGTCCAGTGGGTCGGACCCCACGGCCTGACCACCCGGATCGAGCACTGGGACGCCCGGAGCGGCGGGAGCTGGGCCTACGTCGCGGAGCACGACGGCAACACCTACGGTTTCCACGGCTGCTTCCACGAGGTGCGTCCCGACCGAATCGTGCAGACCTTCACCTTCGACGGCCAGCCGGACGGCGTCGCCCTGGAGACCCTGTGGTTCGAGGACCTGGGCGGCGGCCGCACCCGGATGCACGCCCAGTCCCTGTGCGACAGCTTCGAGGACCGCGACGCCTGGCTGCGCAGTGGCATGGAGACCGGGGTCAACGAGGGCTACGCCAAGCTCGACGCGCTGCTGGCCGAGGGCGAGGTATGAGCGTGGCCCTGCCCGATCAGCCCGCGCAGCGGCACCGGCAGGTCGCCGGCGCGTTCACAGACCGGGTCCTGGGCGCCCAGAAGGCTCAGGCCTGGGACGCGCCGACGCCGGTCGACGGCTGGGTCGCGCGTGACGTCGTCCGCCATCTGACCGACTGGCTCCCGGGCCTTCTCGCTTCGGGGTCGGGCATCGATCTGGCCCGCGGCCCCTCGGTGGACGACGACCCGGTGGCCGCCTGGCAGGTCCACTCGGATGCGGTGCAGGCCCTGCTCGACGATGAGGCCACCGCCGCCCGCATGCTGGTCAACCCGCACATCGGCGAGCTCCCGGTCGATCAGGCGATCGACCGGTTCTACACCTCCGACGTGTTCATGCACACCTGGGACCTGGCCCGCGCCACCGGCCAGGACGACCGCCTCGATCCGGACTTCTGCGCGGCGCTCCTGGGCGGCATGGAGCAGATGGAGGACGTCATCCGCTCCTCGGGCCAGTACGGCGCCCGCGTCGCGGTGCCGGATGGCGCCGACGTCCAGACCCGGCTGCTGGGCTTCATCGGCCGCGACCCGTTCTGGCACCACCATGATCGCTAGGGGATCAGGGCCAGCTTGCCCTGCGCGTGCCCGGCGGCGAGGTAGGCGTGTGCCTCGCCGGCGTCGTCCAGGGGGAAGGTGCGGTCCAGGGTCACGATGAGCCGGCCCGCGCGCGCCAGGTCGACCAGCTGCTGGCGCGCGGCGGCCCGCACCGCGGTGCCGGGG
>JBAPWU010000188.1:0-3385 GCA_049283855.1 Kineosporiaceae bacterium | reverse complement strand
CCACGGACGTGGCCCGGCAGCGTGAGCGCCGCCGCCGGCTCCGGGTGCTGCGCCTGGTCGCCGGCGTGGCGGTGGTGGCCGCCTGGATCGCCTGGCGTCTGGCGACGGATCGCACGGCATTGCCGAGCCCGCCCGCGGTGGACCCGATCTACCTGATGACCGGGATCTTCTTCTTCGTCATGATTCTCACCACGGCCGGCAGTTTCCTGGTCGCCGGGCGCTCACCGCACATCGTGTACCGGCCCGAGCAGATCGACGTCCGCTTCGAGGATGTCAAGGGGCTGGCGGCGGTGAGCGAGGACGTGCGGCGCTCGCTCGACCTGTTCCTGTCGGCGCGCACCTTCCGCCGGTCCATGGGGGGCACGCCGCGTCGTGGGCTGCTCTTCGAGGGCCCGCCCGGTACCGGCAAGACGCACATGGCCAAGGCGATGGCGGCCGAGGCCGGGGTGCCGTTCCTGTTCGTCTCGGCGACCTCGTTCCAGTCGATGTTCTACGGCGCCACCTCGCGCAAGATCCGCTCCTACTTCGCCGCGCTGCGCAAGGCGGCGCGCGCGGAGGGCGGGGCGATCGGCTTCATCGAGGAGATCGACGCCATCGCGATGGTGCGGGGCGGCCTGCCCTCCGTGGCCCACCAGCCGGTGCGCGCCGCCGGGATGTCCGCCCTGGACTGCGGCGGTCTGGTCGGTCTGCCGTCGATGGACGCGGCGAGCGCGGTCGGGGGCGGCGGCACGGCCCACGGCAGCGGCGTCGTCCACCGGTCGATGACCAGCGAGGGGGTCGGGGGAGTGGTGAACGAACTGCTGGTCCAGATGCAGTCCTTCGACGCCCCCACCCTCGGCGAGCGCGTGCACGCCCAGGTGGTGGACGCGATCAACCTGCTCCTGCCCGCCTCCCGGCGGATCCCCCGACCGCGGACCGAATCCCCCGAGGTCCTGGTGATCGCGGCCACGAACCGGGCCGACGGGCTCGACCCGGCGCTGCTGCGCCCCGGGCGGTTCGATCGCCGGCTGGTCTTCGCGGTGCCCGATCACGCCGGACGGCGCGAGCTGGTGGACCACTTCCTCGAGCGCAAGGCGTACGAGGCCGAGATGGCCGAGCCCGAACGCCGCGACGCCCTGGCCGGGATCACCCAGGGATACTCCCCGGTGATGATCGAGCACCTGCTCGACGAGGCGCTGGTGAACGCGATCCGGCGCGGCGGGGACGGCATGTCCTGGGCGGATATCGAGCAGGCCCGTATGGTCACCGAAGTCGGTCTGGGGCAACCGGTCTCGTACACGCCCTACGAGAAGGAGCTGATCGCCACGCACGAGGCCGGTCACGCCACGCTGGCCTGGCTGGTCGCTCCGCACCGCCGGCTCGAGGTGCTCACCATCATCAAGCGGGCCGAGGCGCTCGGGCTGCTCGCCCACGGCGACCGCGAGGACGTCTACACCCGTTCCCGCGGTGAGCTGGAGGCGTTGATGTGCATCGCCTTCGGCGGTCAGGTGGCCGAGGAGCTGTTCTTCGACGACATCTCCACCGGGCCTGCCGGTGACCTGTCCTACGCGACGAACGTGGCCGCCCAGATGGTGGGGCAGGCCGGCATGTCGGACACGTTGATCTCGTTCAGCGCCGTTCAGTCCTCGGCGTTCGGCGACCAGGGCCTCGTCGGGCGGGTGCTGGCTGATGGCGACGGGCGGCAGATGGTCGAGGCGCTGCTCAGATCGCAGAAGGAGCGGGCCCGCAGCCTGCTCGAGGACAACCAGCACCTCGTGGTCGCCCTGCGCGACGCCCTGCTGGAGCGGCACGAGCTGATCGGCCGCGAGATCACCGACGTGCTCGAGCAGGCGGACGCCGAGCGGAGTCCGCACGCGCCCGGCGGCGGTGCCACCCTGACGGTGGACCTGCGCCGCCCGCAGTCGTGGTGGTCACCGGCTCAGCGGGAGAAGCCGTCGCCGAACGCGTAGTCTCCACGAGTGCACATCGCTTCCCCGGACCGGCCACCCAGCAGCGCGGAGGACATCGCTCTCTTCCGTCGGGCGGCCGGTCGGTTCGCGACCGGCGTCTGCGTGGTCACCACTGTCGACGGCGCTCTGGACCACGCGATGACGGCCAACGCCTTCACGTCGGTGTCGCTCGAGCCGTTGCTGGTGCTGGTCTGTGTCGAGAACGAGGCGCGATTCCATGACGCGATCGTGGCCAGCGGCCTGTGGGGCGTGAGCGTGCTGGACGCCGGGGCCCGGCCCGTCTCGGAGTGGTTGGCCACGCGCGGACGCCCGCTGCACGGGCAGCTCGACCGGGTGCCTCATCGGCGCGGGGAGCTCACCGGCGCGGCTCTGCTGGACCAGGCGGTGGCCTGGCTGGAATGCCGAACCCAGACTGTGGTCCCGGCCGGCGACCACAGCGTGGTGATCGGTGAGGTGCTGTCCGCGGAGGTGGGCCGCGAGGACGCGGGTGCGTTGCTGTACTACCGCGGCAGCTACCGGCAGCTGGACTGATTACCCGATTCGCGGTGGTTTGATCCGTATGGCGTGCCGGAGGCGGCACCTCCATCGGACCGCTGACCCTACGATGCCGGTGTGACCGACGCCGTCAGTGATCACGACGAGACCCGTGGAGCCGAGGGGGAGCCCGAGGTCGAAGCGGAGGCGGCAGGGCCCGCGCCGGTCCCCACCGCGCCCGCCTGGGCCTCGCCGGCAGATCTCCTGGAGTGGCTGAACAAGGCGGATCACCCCGAACCGGAGCCCGAACCGGAGCCCGAGCCCGAACCCGAACCGGAACCCGAGCCCGAACCCGAACCCGAACCCGAACCCGAACCGGAACCCGAGCCCGAACCCGAACCCGAACCCGAACCGGAACCGGAACCCGAACCCGAACCCGAACCCGAACCGGAACCGGAACCCGAACCGGAACCGGAACCCGAGCCCGAACCGGAACCCGAACCGGAACCCGAACCGGAACCCGAACCGGAACCCGAACCGGAACCCGAACCGGAACCCGAGCCGGAACCCGAGCCCGAACCGGAACCCGAGCCTGAACCAGGACTGTTGGCGGGGGCCCCGGATACGGCTGCCATACCTGTGCCGGCGTCGCTGCGGGATGACACCTCGCCGGCCCCGCCACAGCCCGCGGAGGGGCCACCTCCCAGTGCCGCGCCGTCCGTGGCCGCGCCGTCCGTGGCCGAGCCGCCGCGCACCTCCACTCCTCCACCTGTTCCTCCACGGCGTCGGCGGCGTGGCCGCCGGGTCGCCGGGGTCGTCCTGGGAGCGGGTCTGCTGGGCCTGCTCGGCGTGGGCGGCGCGATGGCCCTGGGGCGGGACGTCGTTCCGCGCGGGACCACCGTGGGTGGGGTCGAGGTCGGCGGGCTGAGCCGCGCCGACGCCGTCCAGGCCCTGTCCGCGAA
>JBAPWU010000187.1:0-6420 GCA_049283855.1 Kineosporiaceae bacterium | reverse complement strand
GGCCGAGCAGGCTCTGCCCAGCTTCGACGCCTACATGCCCAGTGCGCGCCTGCTGGCGCTCCGCCTGGCTGCCGAGCAGCCCCCGACCCACGAGCCTGCCCTGCGGTACGGGCGCGAGCAGGCGCAGGCACGGTGGACGGCACGGATGCGGATGCTCGACTCGGCCCGGGCGCGGATCGAGGTGGCCCGGATCGTGCTGGACCACGACCGCCTCACCCAGCGCGCCTATGTGGACCAACTGACCGGGCTGGCCAATCGGCACGCCTTCTCCCGTTATCTCGAACGGCTGCGCACCGTCGACGGCGACCATCCGATCGCCGTCCTGATGGTCGATGTCGATCACTTCAAGGACGTCAACGACGTCCACGGTCATGCCGTCGGGGACCGGGTTCTGCGTGGGATCGCCGGTTCGCTGACCGAGGGCGCCCGCGCCACCGACCTGGTGGCCCGGCTCGGTGGCGACGAGTTCCTGGTCCTGTTCGACGCCATCGAACTCGCCTCCGCCGTCAGCCGCGCCCGGCAGCTTCTGCAGCGGATCGGGGGCCGACCGTGGGGTGAGGTCGCCGACGGGCTCATCGTGTCCGTGAGCATCGGGCTGTCGGCCGGCGCCGCCCGCGACGTCGACGATCTGATCGACGCGGCGGACCGGCAGCTCTACCAGGTGAAGAAGTCCGCCCGGGGCGGCGTGGGCCACGCCCGGCCGGCCGGGGTCGAACCGCACGAGGCGTAGCGGCAGGCCCAGAGGGTCACGTCCGGGTGGACGGGCGTGCGCCCAGAGCACGGGCGCGGGTGCTGAGCAGCACGCCGCAGTCGATCAGGTGCTCCAGCCGCGCGGCGTCGTCCCACCATCCGCCGCTGGTGACGACCATGCCGTGCTGGTTGAGGTGGACCGCGATGGTGGCGCCGCCGGGCACCACGGTGGCGCCGAGCAGCACGGCCGCGGTCCGGGCGTCGACGATCTCGGCGGGATCGTCGATGTGCCAGCCGGCTCCCATGATCGACGGCGGTGGCGTCGCAGAGCCCGCCTCGGTGCCCCGGACGGACGGTTGCTCGGTCCGTGCCGCCCGCGTGCCCCGTCGCAGCAGCCAGGCCAGGGCACCGATCGCCAGGATCCCGAGGTCGCCCGCGATATCGGACGATGTCGCCGTGACCCCGGGGCTCTGCTCGCGATGGACGACCAGCCAGAGGACGTCGTCGGCACTGACATCGCGGCATCGGTACTCCACCGCGGGCACCGGCCGGACCCGGTCAGCCTGAACCGGATCGGCCCGGCAGGTCCACCGCAATCCGTCCGGCGTCGCACCGGCGATCTCGGCCCCTCCGTCACGCAGAGGCCTCATGATCTGCCAACCCCGGCGCCGGGCGAGGTCGCTGATCCAGCCGTCGACCTGTTCCGCCACGCCCGGAGGCTAGCAAGTCGGACCCGGCAGGTCAGGGTCCGTTCGAGGATCGTCGCTCAAGGTGCCCGGCGCGGGCACCGACATCGATGGGCGTGAGCCTCATTCTCGGTATCGGCACCAGCGTCCTGCCCGATGCGTCGGAGGCCGGCCGGCAGGCCGCCGAGACGGCCCTGCAGGAGCTGGAGGGGTCCGCCCCTGCCCTGATCCTCGTGTTCACCTCGACCCGGTATGCCTTGCAGCCGCTGCTCGCCGCCATTCGCGCGACCACCGGTGACGTCCCGCTGGCCGGGGCCACCAGCAGCGGGAGCTTCCGGGACGGGGTGCTCACCCCGCCGGGTGAAGGGGTGGCCGTGCTGGCCGTCACGGCGGGGCGGTACAGCTTCGGGGTGGCCTCGGTCACCGGGGTCGGCAGCGATCCCGAGGACGCCGGGCGGCGCCTGGCCCGGGCGGCCCGAGCCACCGTCGCCCCGCAGCAGGGCAACCATGCGGCGCTGATGCTGCTCGCCGACGGGCTGGGCGGTGACCTTCAACTGCTGCTCAGCGGGATCTACCGGGTCACCGGCGCGCGGGTGCCCGTGGTCGGTGGCGCCGCGTCCGACGACCGGCAGATGACTCAGACGTTCGTCCTGCACGACGACGAGGTCCTCGCCGACGGCGCGGTCGCGGTGTGGATCGAGTCCGACCACCCCCTCCACGTGGTGGCCCGGCACGGCTGGCACGCCGTGACCCTCCCGATGATCATCACGCGGGTCGACGGGCAGATCGTCCACGAGGTGGGCGGGCGGTCGGCGGCCGAGGTCTACCGCGAGCACGCCGACGCCGCCAAGGTCGCCGACAGCGGCCTGCCCCCCGGCTACCACTCCGCGCACGCCTTCGGGCTGATCGAGTCCGATGGCTCGCACCTGATCCGGGGCGCCTTCACGGGTCCCGACGGTCTGCTGCGCACCTTCGCCCCGCTTCCGCCGTACGGAGCCGTCGAGGTGGTCTCCTGCCGCCCCGACGACCTGCTCGACGTGACCGAGGAGGTCGTGGCCGAGGCCCTCGCCGATCAGGACGCCTCGTTGCTGCTGACGTTCAGCTGTCTCGCCCGCCTGGACATCCTGGGAGCGCGCACGTCTGAGGAGGTGGCCCGGCTGCAGGCCGCTGCCGGAGCGGTCCGTACCTTCGGCTTCTACACCTACGGTGAGTTCGCCCGGACGAACAGTGTGGCCGGCTTCCACAACGCGACGATCACCGCGATCGCCCTCTGATCGGACGGTGATGACCGAGGCGGGGCGGGCCGAGGCCGATCCGGAGCTGGCGCAGATGCGTCGGCAGCTGGACCTGGCCACCGAGTCCGCGCGCGCCGTCCACCGGGACACGACCAGGCTCATCCGCCTGCTGACCCTGATCGGACAGCCGTCGGCGCCGTCCGAACTGGTCGACGACGCGCTGCGGCTGCTCTCCTCGCTCTACTCGGCCGACGTCGTCGGCCTGGCCAGATCCGACGGGCAGCGACTGATCGTCACCACCGCCTTCGGGCTGCCCGAGAACGATGCCTGTTTCACCACCCCGTGGGAACTCTCAGCGACGGCGGTGCGGGTGGTCAGCAGCGGCCAGCCGAGTGCGATCACCCCCGAGGACGGCGACCTGGCCGGGTTCCCCGGGATCCTGTCCGAGCTGGCGGTGCGCAGCGGGGCCTTCGTCCCCCTGGCGCCCCAGCGCAACGCCGATCAGGTGCTGATCCTCTGCCGGACCAGTGGCGAGACCTTCACCGCCTCGGATCTGGAGATCCTGGCGTCGGTCGCCTCCCGCCTCGGCCTGGCGATGGACGTGCGCGCCCACGGCGCCGCGATCGCGCGGCTGGCCAGGGAGAGCCACCGCCTGATGCGCAGGCTGGACCTGGACGGCGTCGCAGCGGAGGCCGTCCAGATCGTGCAGCACCTGACCGACGCGGCCGCCGCTCGCGTGGTCATGCTTCAGGACGGCGTCGCCAGCCACGGCGCTGCCGTGGGGGACTTCCCCGACGATCAGGTCGGGTGGCCGCCGGCGTTCGCCGACCCGCCCGGCACCGAGCACCGCGAACCCTGGGTGCGACACAGCGGTGGAGATGTCGGCCACGCCGTGCTGGCCGTACCGGTGCTCCGCGACGACGTCCCCCTGGCTCTGCTCGAGGTCGCCCAGCGGGCGCCCCACCAGTTCGACCGCAACACCATCGAGCTGGTCACCGTGTTCGCCAGTCAGGTGGCGGCCACCATCACCAACGCCGTGCTCTACCGCGACGTGCTGCGCGGACAGGCCTCGCTGCGCCTGATCACCGATTCGATCAGCGACCTGGTCGCCGTGGTGGACCCGGAGGGCAGGTATGTCTACGCCTCGCCCTCGCACCAGCGTCAGCTCGGCCACGACGCCGCGGCCCTGCTCGGCCGTCCGGTGGTCGAACTGGTGCATCCCGAGGACCGCGAGGGCGTCACGGCGGTCCTGAGCCGGGCCGGGGAGACGGCGTCCTTCGAGTATCGGATCCGGACGGCGTCCGGCACCTGGGCGTGGGTCGAGAGCGCACTGCGGGAGACCGCGGACGCCGACGCCACGACGGTGCTCTCCTCCCGCCTGATCGGGGACCGCAAGGTGCTCGAGGCCGAGTTGCGCCACCAGGCCAGCCACGACCCGCTGACCGGTCTGGCGAACCGATCCCTCACCTCCGAGCGCCTCGAACAGGCGCTCGGGGCACGGGGCACCGGCCCGGTCGGCCTGCTGTTCTGCGACCTGGACGGGTTCAAGGCGGTGAATGACCGTTTCGGTCATGACGCGGGCGACGAGTTGCTGCGGCGGACCGCGGAGCGGCTGCGCGGGTGCATCCGCCCGGGCGACCTGCTCGCCCGATTCGGTGGGGACGAGTTCGTCGTGGTCCTCGCCACGGTGCAGACCACCGCCGACGTCGAGAGAGTCGGCCGGCGCATCGTGGCGAGCCTGGCCGAGCCCTACCAGCTGTCCACCGGAGCGGTGGGCATCTCCGCGAGCGTCGGCGGCGCGCTCGGGGTGGCCGGCGGCTCCACGACGGCCACCACCCTGATCCGCGACGCGGACGCGGCGATGTACTCGGCCAAGTCGCAGGGCAAGAACAGGGTCGAGGTGCTCGACCGCCGCCCTCGGTCACGCTGAGCGCCGGCCGGGTCCGCTCTCCGCCCGTCAGCCACGGGCAGCCACACCCCGCAGGCGCGACCCCTGTGCGGTGGGCGATCCACCGGGTCGTCGGACACACTCTGGGGTGACGCGGACCTCGCGCCGTCAGGTCGGTCGCCGCCGGCCGGTTCGCCGTCGCCGAGGAGCCGCCGCGATGAATCCACCACCGGACGACGAGCGCGATCGGGATGCCGCAGGCCGCCCACGCAACGCCCGCCCGCGGGACGCGTTGGGCCGGCCGTTGTCGCGAGGCTCGGCCGGCGTCCACGGGACTCCCGACGATCTGTCGCTGACGGCGGACCAGACGCTGACCGAGGCCCAGCGGCTCCTCGACGCCGGACTCGCCTTCGGCGCCCATGAGGTCCTCGAGAGCAGGTGGAAGGCGGCTCCGCACTCCGAGCGCGAACTGTGGCGAGGGCTGGCCCAGCTCGCGGTGGGGGTCACGCACGCTCAGCGAGGCAACCCCGTCGGGGCCACCGAGTTGCTCCGGCGCGCCGTCGGGCACGTGGAGCGCTACTCCCCCGACCCGCCGTTCGGGATCGCCGTGGCGGGGCTCGTGATCTGGGCGCGTGCGCTGATCGCACGCATCGAGCAGGACGGCCTGGACGCCGTGAGCCCGGCCGACCTCACTCCGAGACTGCGGGCCCGGCCATGACGCGACCCTGCTTCTCGCCGGTCACGGCCGGGCCCGGGTAACGGGCCGATGCGGGGCAGGCGTGCTCAGCCGCCGGCGCGTCGCGCCCCCGTGAGCGCGGCGTCACCGCCGAGCGGCTCACCCGGGTGGGTGAACACCTGGAAACTGCCGACGCTGTCGGACGGCGCGACCACCTGGAAGTCGACCGGAGGCTGTCCCTTGACGTCGGCCGTTCCGGGGACGCCGTCCGCCGAGGCGACCGTCTGCCACTGCCAGGTGCCGGCCGTACCCTCGTCCGGGGAGCGCTGGTAGAAGATGAAGTACTCGTCGTGGTCGTCGCGGTGTGCTGTCGCCACGCGCGCCATGCTCACGGGGTGGGAGTAGGCCCCGCTGCCGTTGAGGAACGCCAGGGCGTCGTCCGCGTCGGTGGCGAGCTTCCAGCCCCACTCGCTCGGGACGGGTGCCGGCCCGTGCCCAGGAAGGGCGTTGCGGTAGAAGACGAAGAACCGGTGATGGTCACCCGCCCAGGCGGCGGCGATCTGTGCGTGGATGCCGGTGCCCGGGTAGTGGTCGTCGTTGCTGAGGAACCGCATGACGTCGTCCGGCTCGGTCGCCAGGGTGCAGCCCCATCCCCCGAGGCCCTCGTACGGCTCCTTGGTCCTGGCCGCCTTGGTGGCGAAGACCCAGAACCGCGGATGATCACCGCGCCAGGTCATGCAGATGCGGGCGTCCGGGACCGGGTGGTCGTACTTCGACTCGCCGTTGAGCAGGTGAAGAACGTCGTCCAGACTGCGCGCCAGCTTCCATTTCCACAGCATTGCGAGCCCCTTTGCTCGGCGACGGTCGGGCATGAATCGATGTGGGCCGGTCCCCCATTGAAACGCGTTGAGCGCGTGGGGAAGAGGCGTCAGCGGCGTGATTCTCGTCGCTACCCGATCGCCGAACGCCTACCCGGCCTTCCCCCGGGGGAGGAGGACGTCGAGGATCTGCTGTCCGTAGCGCGCCAACTTGGTCTCGCCGACCCCGCTCACCGTGGCGAGGTCGGTCAGGGTCGAGGGCGCCCTGCTCACGATCTGACGGAGCGTCGCGTCGTGGAAGACCACGTACGCCGGCACCCCCAGGTCCTTCGCGGTGGCGGCGCGCCAGGTGCGCAGTCGCTCGAAGACCGGCAACGCCTCGGCGGGAAGGTCGACGGCCGCAGCAGCGCCCCGCGGCGTCCGGGTC
>JBAPWU010000186.1:0-31585 GCA_049283855.1 Kineosporiaceae bacterium | reverse complement strand
CGGTCGGCGAGGGCCAGGCCGGCGGCCCAGCCCGGCGCGCGGCCGCCGGACGGCGGCGTGATCGTGTCCGTATCGTGCCCGCTGCGGGCGAGCAGCCAGGAGACGACGGAGTTGGAGTTCCACATCTCACCGGTGCCGAGTTCGTCGCGGCCCCAGGTCGGCGTGGGGACGTCGGCGACGAGCTCGAGTACCCGCCGGGACTGCGCGTCGGTGCCGCTGAGCTGCTGCGGGCTGTCCACCGCCTCGTCGAGGTCGGGGATGACGCCGTCGCGCCAGCACCGCACCTCGTACCGGAACAGCCTCCACCGTCCCAGCCGCGCTGAACCGACCGGGCCTTCGCGGACCGCGCCGCGCTCAGCCGCGCGGGAGTTCCATACCGGCGCCTGCTCGATGACGTACCGGGCGCCGTCGAGGCGAACCTGAAGAGCGGAGTGGAAGAGGTCGCACGGACGCCGGTGCTGCCGTCGGGCGACCAGGGCTTCGAAGATCCGCCCGTTCCACCGCACGACGTGCCCACCGGCTCCGAGCGGTAGCCAGTACAGGTCGACACCGACGCGTGTCTGGGGCAGGCCTCCTATCGTCGACTCGTCGGGGTGGCCGTCCGCGGGAACCATCGGAGCCTCCTATCCGCGGCGCGTTGCGCGCCGGACGCCTCGAGGTCGCGGGCGCCGCGCCACGCCCGCTGGTCCTGGGTGGTGCTCGGCGTGATGGCGGTGATGGCGGACGGCGCGGGTCAGTGTGCGGGTCAGGAGCAGGGCGATCCCCGACAGTGCGACGACGTCGATGGCGGGGACGAAGCGGATCTGTCCGTCGCTGATGGCGTACACGCCGATTCCGCGCGCGATCCCTCCGAAGCCGCCCCCGGCGCCCTGGCCGTCCGGGCCGGTGCCACCGCCACCGCCGCCCAGGGCGACGGCCACCGGGATCACCGTCACGCCGTTGCGTTCGATCGGCTCGCCGAACACCCGACGGACGCTGAGCTGGTCGCCCGCCTTGGTCATGAGCTCCTCAGGATTCACCGCTGGCCTCCGGGTGTGAGATCGACGCTAATCGAGTATCTCCCGGCCAGCCGCGTCGACGACATCACGCGGCACGGACGCGACCGGCACGCCGAGAGAGACCTGATCGGGATGAATCACCCCCGAACTCATGACCCAAGATCAATCGAAATCCGACACCACCGCACGCGGACGCGACGCCACCCAGTGAGCAATCCTCCTGTGGTTCACCCGAATTGAAGATCGAACTAAGCGACGTGGCATTGCCTCCGGCGCGGACATGTGAGATCAATGTGCCGCCGACGAACACCGATGAAGTCAGCCGGCACACCTTCGCCCAGCCCTGCCATCTCGCTCCCGCACAGGAGATCACACCCAGGTGGATTCCATGACTGGCAATCCAGGTGATCCCCGCGCACGAGCCCTGGTCACTGTTCAGTGTTCGGTGCACCCGCTTCTGCCGAACCTTGATCATCTCGACCGAGTACGGCGGCTGCCGTTGTACGGGTGTGCGCCGTTGGGCGTGATCCTGGCCGGGGCCTTCGGCCAGGCTACTTGGCGCTTCCCGCTCCGGTGACCCTGTTTTGCGGCCGCCGCCGACTTTGCCGGGCCCGCGAAGTGCAGCAGGCGCCGTCAGATCATGACGGCGACGACTGACCATGGTGCCAACGCGAACGCCAGGCCGGGCGGAAGTTGGTGAGACGGTCATGAGGACCGCGCACCAGACCCCACACCGGCCGTGGCCCGGCTGAAGATCGACGATCGCAGCATGAGCATGGCCAGGACTGCCAATGTGACGGAGGTGGAGACGTAGTAGACGTCGAAGACCGTGCCCGTCCACGTCGCGAGCCTGCCGTCACCGGTGGCCAGCAGGGGCGTGCGGGTCGGGGCGTCGGCGTGGGCGTACGCGTGAGTCAGCATCTCGACCGGGCGCGGTGTGGTCATGGACGAGCACGAGGCTGCCGCGCACGCCTAGCACCCGGCGTCCCTCCATGAATCCCCGACCAGTTCGTCCGTGCCCACCAGCAACATGATCAACTTTCGCCATGCGGCCATTGGCCTGAGACCGCCCGAGACCGTCAACCGTTACGTGGCCCGAACGCCGTATGTACGTGAGCTGCGACTCGACAATCACTTCGGTTCGGACGGCCTGCGCGTCCACACCCTCAAGCCGCGTCTCGCTGCCGGCGCCGCCGGCTCCAAGGGCGACGTGAGTGGACCGGTTGACCCGAACGCCTCAAGATCACGAATAGGAGGCGAACGGTGCTGCGAAGATGAGTTGGTGCGCCCGGTGAGACTCGAACTCACGACAACGCGGATTAGAAGAAGATCCGCCACCGGCTACACGGGCCTCTACCAGGCATTTGGCCACGCAGTCGGTCACTTCGTTCGCACCACGGCACATTGTCCACCGCGGTTTCGCACCACGTTGATTCCACGACGGGTCCCGGTGGTGACCGGTGGCGGGCCCCTGGCTGCGGGCGCGTTAGTAGTGCGGAGGCGCAGGGATCGGGAGGCCGGACTGTAGGGCCTCCAGCACCCTTGCGGCGTCCGATCGACGGTACTCCTCGCCGTAGACGGCGCCGGTGCGACGGGGTGCCTCCATCACGGCACAGTCGTCCACGTTGCCGAGGTCGACGGGGTCGTAGCCCATCTCGCGGATCATGCCGGCGACCACGTCCTTGGCGTCAAGGTCCTGGCCGCAGAGCCATTGCACCACTCGTTCGGCGGGTGGCCGGGATGCCGCGGCCGCTTGGAAGCCGGCGGTCAGGGTGTTGAAGGACTTGGTGTAGAGGGCGCCCGTGAGCCGGTCGCAGTTGACGCGGGCGGCGGTGTGGCCGCCGAGGTCCACGGTGCCGCTCCCTGAGAACTGGTTGGTGGTGTCGACCACGACGCGCCCGGCGAACGACCCGGCTCGGGTGATCACGTCGTCGACCTGGGCCCAGGGCACGGACAGTACGACAAGGTCTGTCCGGGTGACGGCCTCGTCCACGTCGACCACCTCGGCCACCCGGTCGCCGCCGAGTTCGGCCGCGAGGTCGGCCAGCCGTTGAGGGGTACGGCTGTAGCTGAGCATGAGTTGATGGCCGGCGCGAGCGATCAGTCTGGCGCAGTTCCCACCGATGTGCCCGGCACCGATGATGCCGACCTTCATCGTGCCCCTCCGCAAGGGGCCCTGTGGGGGGCGCTCATCGTCCTACCGCTTCGATGATCAGCCTGGCGGCGGCTGCGCCGGAGTACTGCTGCTGTCCAGTGATCAGGTTGCCGTCGCGGATGGCGTGTGCTCGGAACCGGCCCTGGACGACGAAGTTGGTGTTCGGCAGCGCCCGGGCTTGGTCCTCGATCCGGAACGGCTGGATCTTGACACCGGCGGCCTGGTCGGCGTAGTCCTCCTCGGAGTTCGCGAACCCGGTCCAGGTCTTGCCGTCGACCACCAGGGTGCCGTCCGCCTTGCGGGCCTTGAGCAGGACGCAGGTGCCGTGACAGATCGCCGCGGTGATGCGGCCGGCTTCGTAGTTCGAGGCGACCAGCTGGTGGACCCGCTCGTCGTTGTAGAACGTGATCATGGGGCCCTGCCCACCGATGACCAGCACAGCGTCGTAGTCGGTCGGGTCGACTGAGGCCAGTGGCGTGGACTGCTCGGTCAGGGCTCGGCTGACAGGGGAGGTCATGAAGCCGAGGCTGAGCAGGTCGTCCGCGGAGTACCCGGACGGGTCGGTCGGGTCGCTGTAGGCATCGCCGATCAGCGCCCCGCCGTCCGGACTGGCGACGTCGACGTGGTAGCCGGCTTCGGTCAGGGTCCAGTAAGGGTGGGTGAGCTCGGACCACCAGAATCCGATGGGCCAGCCGGTCTGGGTGGAGGTGGCTGGGTTCGAGGCCACGATCAGGACCGAGCGGTCCCGGGTGGTGTCGACGGTCATGGACATCGGGAAGGCACCTTTCGTTCGGCAGCTGAGGCACACGCTGGAAGTGCTCTGGGGCGTTGGCGGTCACCCCGCGAGCGTGGCGATCGCAGCAGCCACCTCGGCAGGGCAGGAGAGCATGGCCAGGTGGGAGCCCTCGACCGTCGCGACTGCGTTGACACCGACTGCGTCGACCATCTCCCGTTGTGACGCGGGACTGACGCAGCGGTCGCCGCCGGTGTGGATGTAGGAGCGGGGTGTCGCACCCCACCGTTGGGCTGTGACGACGACCGGGCTGCCGAGTGGGCGAAGCGGGTCGGGCTTGAGCCGAGCCCGCGCCGCTTGTGCGAGGGCGGCGGGTGCGTCGTGACAGAAGACGTCGATGAAGGCGTCGGGGTCAATCCCCAGCGTGCCGTCCTGTGGGCGTAGGGCGGGGCCCAGAGCGCTGGCCGCCATCCCGGGCGATGTCTGGGTGAAGCTGTAGAGGGACTGGCCGTCCGGCAGCAGGAAGGCAGCGAGGTAGACGAGATGGGAGACCAGTTCGGGATGCTGCTCGGCCACAGTGGAGATGACGGTGCCCGCCATCGAATGTCCGACCAGAACTGCCGGAGCGTCCAGTTCCTGAAGGGTTCGTCGCACGGTCTGGGCATACAGGTCGAGCGTGGCCTCGCCGGGAGGTGTCGGGTCGTCTCCGTGCGCGGGAAGGTCCGGCGCAACAACGCGATGTCCGTGGGACTGGAGGTGTCGGCAGACGCCCGACCAGACACGGGCGTCGGACCACGCGCCATGCACCAGGACGATCGCGGTCATGTCGGTTCTCCTCTCGGCGGGTCGATCACCCGTTATCAGGTCACAGCGGGCGGGAGGGAGCAATCGGAAGTTCCGATTGCTCCGTCGTGCACGCGGGGTTCACGATCGGCCCGTCGACGGTCGGCGGTTTTCCAGTGGAGGTTCCTGTGCGCAGACTCTTCCTTCCGGTGCTGTCGTGTCTGGTAGCGCTCGGGACCGTCGTCGCAACAGTCGCGCCGGCACAGGCGCTCGGCCCTGGCCAGGCGCGGGCCTGCCGCGAGGTCAGCCTCGAGGTCAGACTCTCCGCCGGAGCCCCGGCCGACGAGCGTGTCGCGGGCAGCCTGTGTCTCCCACGACACGCTCGTTCACCGGTGCTTCAGGTTCTGGTGCCGGGGATCCCGTTCGACAGGGCCTATTGGGATTTCCAGGGCTCGGGCGGCGTCTACTCCTATGTGGATCGAGCTTCGCGGGTCGGGGTCGCCACCCTGACCTTGGACCGGTTGGGAACCGGTCGGTCGAGCCGTCCGCCCGCAAGCGCCATCACCATCGACGCCCAGGCCTTCGTACTGGAGCAGGTGGTGGCAGCGGTACGGGGTCGCACGTTCGCCGCCCGGGGGACGGACAGTCGTCGCTTCGACCGTGTCGTCACCACCGGGTTCTCGGTCGGCAGCGCGGTGGTGCTGGTCCACGCGGCTCGCTTCCACAGCGTGGACGGGGTGATCGTCACAGGCTTCGCGCACAGCTTCGGGCCGGCCATCAGCCAGTTCGGCTCGGTCGTGGTCCCGGCCACGGCGGATCCGGTCACTGCCGCGCTGAACCCGCCCGCCGACTACCTCACGTTGAGCCGGCAGGCACAGACTCTCTTCGGGTTCACCGATGCCACCTCGACTGCCAGGGTCCGCGCGGAGGCGGAGGCGGCGAAGAGCACGTTCGTCGCCGCTGAGGGTGAGGGATTCGCTGCGGTGGTCGCGGACCTGGCGTTGTCCAGCGCCGTCGAAGTCCCGGTCCTGGCGGTGCTCGGGCGCGAGGACGCGCTCTTCTGCACGAGGGGCTGCCCGGAGGCAGTGGGGGAGTCACAGGCCTATCGGGGCAGTCCCTCGTTCCGGATGGTCGTTGTTCCGGACACGGCCCACAACCTGAACCTGCACCTCACGGCGCCGTACACCCACGCCGTGATGCTGCGGTGGTTGACGGCGGACGGCACCTGACATGCCGCGAAAGCGCCTGGTGCTGGCCGCGTTGTGCGCGGCCCAGTTCGTGCTGATCCTTGATGTGTCGGTGGTGAATGTCGCGCTGGTGCCGCTGGCTGCCGACCTCGGGGCGGCGCCGGGCGACCTGCAGTTGGTCGCTACTGCGTATGCGGCGACGTTCGGGGGTCTGCTCCTGATCGGCGGCAGGCTGGCCGACGCCGGGCACCGCCGCTCGGTCTTCCTGGCTGGGCTCCTGCTCTTCGCGGCCGCGTCGAGCTTGTGCGGTGCTGCTTGGTCGGTGCCGGTTCTGGTGACCGGGCGAGCGCTGCAGGGAGTTGGTGCGTCGTTGGCCTCTCCTGCTGCGCTGTCGCTGCTGACCACCGTCTTCGGTGAGGGGCGGGAGCGGAACCGGGCGCTCGGCACCTGGGCTGCGGTGGCGGCCGCGGGCGGAGCGGCCGGGCTGGTGGCCGGCGGGGTGCTGACCGAGAGCGTGGGTTGGCGGGCCGTGTTCCTGGTCAACGTTCCCATCATCGTGACCACGGTGAGTCTGGCGTTGCGGGTGATCCCAGGCGATGAGGGGCCCGACGGGCCGCGGCGGCTCGTGGTGAGCCCGTGGTCTGCCGTGACCGGCTTCGGGGCTCTGGCGGTGTTGCTCGCCGGGCTGAGTGGAGTTGAAGGGGGCTGGCCGAGATCTCAGGTGATCGCGACCTTGACCGCAGCGGCGGCTCTTGCGATGGGCTTCGTGGTCGCCGACCGGCGGTCCTCGGTGCCGCTGCTTCCGGGGTCGTTGGTGGGCAGGCGGACGGTGCTGGCGGCGAACATGGTCACCCTGACGATGAGCGCTGTGGTGCTGGGGGTGAACTTCTTCCTAGCTGTTCACCTGCAGCAGAGGCTCGGGCTGTCACCGGTGCAGACCGGATTGGCATTCGTCCCGATCACGGTGGCCAGTGCCTGCACGGCGACCGTCTCGGCGAGAGTGGTGCAGCGCGTCGGGCCGCGCCCGCTGCTGGTGGCCGGCATGGTGTCGATGTCGCTGGGAGCGATGCTGCTGGCGAGGTTGCCGGATCAGGGTTCCTACCTCTGGTCGGTCCTGCCGGGGATGCTGCTGGTCGCGGCGGGGATGGGCCCTGGCTTCGCGGTCGGCAGCATCGCGGCCACCTCCGGTGTCCCTCCCGAGCAGCAGGGCGCCGCGGCGGCGCTGCTGTCGGCCTCGACCCAGATCGGGGCCGCGATCGGGCTGGCGGGTCTCGGTGTACTGGCCGGAAGCCAGGGCGGAGGCGGATCGGGGGCACGGGCGGCGTTCGCCGCTATGACCGCTCTGGCCCTGACCGCGGCCGCCGCGGCTGCCTTTCTGCCCAGCCGCGGCGACCCGGGCGAGAGCGGGGCAGGACCGGCCGTCCATCTTCCGGCCCAGGCGGCCGGGTGCCTTCCCGGATACGTGCGTGCGGCAGCAACAGTCGCAACAGATTCGGCCGCCCCGACCCTGCCTGCTCTTCCTCGCCCATCTCTCTGACCACCGACGACCAAGGAGTCTGCCATGACGGTCACCCCGTACGTGATCGATGTTCCCTCTGCCGTGCTCACCGACCTCAAAGCCCGGCTGCGGGCCACCCGTTGGCCTGATCAGCTGGTCGAGGGCGTCCCCTGGGCGCTGGGCACCGACTTGGACTACCTGCGTGACGTGATGGACTACTGGGCCGGCGGCTTCGACTGGGCTGCCCAGCAGAAACGGCTGAACGCCTTCGGTCATGTGCGGGTGGAGGTCGACGTACCTGGTGAGGGCCGGCTCGCGGTGCATGCAGTCCACGAGCGCGCGGCTTCCGGGGCCGGCCTTCCGCTGGTGATGCTGCACGGTTGGCCCAGCAGCTTCGTGCAGATGCTGCCGATCATCCCGCTGCTGACCGACCCCGAAGCCCATGGTGCCGCGGCCGGCGATGGGTTCGACGTCGTGGCTCTGTCGCTGCCCGGGTACGGATTCTCCGACCGTCCCAGCCGGCCCGGCATGGACGTCTCACGGATCGCCGGGATCGTCGTGGACGTGATGGCCGAGCTCGGTTACGAGAAGTTCGCCGCCCGGGGCAGCGACCTGGGGGCCGGAGTGCTGCAGCAACTGGCTCTGGCAGCGCCGGAGCGCTTGGTGGCGCTCCACCTGTCGGGAACCAACCCCTACCTGGGATGGGTGCCCGACGACCTCACCGCCGCCGAGAGCGACTTCGTCAGCGCCGCGCAGCAGTGGAACGCCACCGAGATGGCCTACGCGATGGAGCACTCGTCCAAGCCGCAGACCCTGGCCGTCGCGCTCAACGACTCCCCGGCGGGTCTGGCCTCCTGGGTGCTGGAGAAGTTCCGGACCTGGAGCGACTGCTCCGGCGACCTGGACAGCGTGTTCTCCCGCGACGACCTGCTCACCAACCTCACCATCTACTGGGTGACCCAGACGATCGGCTCGTCGATCCGGCTGTACTACGAGACCGCCCACAGCACCGGCGCGGGCTGGGGCCGCGTCGAGGTCTCGACCGGGATGGCGATGAGCGGGGCCGACATGTTCCCCACCCCCAGAGAGTGGGTGGAGCGTTCGTACCACGTCACCAGCTGGGTCGATCTGCCCAAGGGTGGGCACTTCCTGGAGTGGGAGGTCCCCGACCTGGTCGCCGCGGACCTGCGCAGCTTCCTGCGACCATTCCGGAGCTGAGGGGTCGAGAGTCCAGGACCGCGCCGGCCACCCGATGGTCACCTGCTCTTCGAGGGTCAGGGTCTTGCCCGGTCGGGTGGTCGGCGCAACACTGACACGATGGATCTTCGCCGACTCCAGTACTTCGTCGTGCTGGCCGAGGAGCTTCACTTCCAGCGTGCAGCAGCAAGGATCCCCATCGCGCAGTCCAGTCTCAGCGAACACATCGCCAGGCTCGAGCGCGAGCTGGGCACCTCTCTGTTGGTGCGGCACCCACGCTCTTGCGAGCTCACCCCCGCGGGAGCGCGTCTCCTGGTCGAGGCCCAGCTCCTCCTGGCTCGGACAGAACGAATCATCGACGACCTGCGCGAGCGGCACCGCTCGCCCACCGAGCGCCCGCGGTTCGTGATCGGCTGCAACGAGGAGGCCGTTGCCGAGCTCACCGATGTCATCGTGTCCGTCTTCACCGCTGCAAACCCCGACGTCGAGGTCGTCGTCTCTCAGATCCCCTACCCCGAGCTGGTCGACGCGGTCGAGAGGGGACGCGCCGACGCCCTGCTCTGTGCCGGTGCCTCGCAGCGGCCGGACGGTCCCGGGTTCGTCGGGCTCTACCGCGACCAGTCAGCGCTCATGGTCCGTGCAGCGGAGTACGAGGGGGAGCAGACGATCGACGCCGGGACCGCCGCGGAACTGGTGTTCGTCGACGACACCAGGCTGCCAGCTCACTTCTCCGAGCCATTCCACCTCGGTGCGGTACGCAACGGGGAGCCACCTCGTCGACTGGACCTCGACCTGTCCGGCACCGCAGACGTCGCCTCAGCAGTCCTGAGAGACGGGGCCGTTGTCGCGCTCCCGAGGGCCGCCGAACGCTACCTCCCGATCCCCGGTATCTCCTTCCTGCCGCTGACCGGCGCGCCTGACTTCACGCTGGGGGTCAAGACGGCCGAACGCCCTCACCACCTGCAACGTGCGCTCGTCGACGTGGCCACCGCACTGAGCAGGCAATGCCTCTCACTCGTCCCGCACGCCGTCCCGCTCTTTCCCTGAAGCAGGACATGCATGATCGACTACCCGCAACTTCAGGTTCTGACCCGGACCGAATGGCGCGCCTGGCTCGCCGACTACCACAGCAGCGCCCAGGGTGTCTGGCTGGTCACCTGGAAGAAGGTCACCGGCAAACCGCGCCCCAGTTACGACGACATCGTCGAAGAGGCCCTCTGCGTCGGATGGGTCGACAGCCTGCCCCGTCGCCTCGACGCCGAGCGCTCCCAACTACTGGTCACCCCACGCAAGCCGCGCAGCAACTGGTCTCTAGCCAACCAACAACGGGTCGAGAGACTCACGGCATCCGGCCTCATGCTCCCCGCCGGACTCGCAGTTGTCGCCAGGGCCAAGGCAGACGGCAGCTGGAACGCGCTCGACCAGGTGGAGACGCTCACCGAGCCGCCCGATCTCCTCTCCGCACTCAATGCCGAACCAGTCGCGTATGCAGTCTGGGACGAATTCCCGCCCTCGACCCGACGCGCCATCCTCGAATGGATCTCCAACGCCAAGACCACGGGAACCCGTCAGAAGCGGATCGCCCAGACCGTGAGCGAGGCAGCCGTAGGTCGGCGTGCCAACCAATGGCGCCAACCCAATTCCGTGAAGTGACGAGACTCTGACCCGCTCGCCCGATCGGACCGGTCGGGCGAGGCGGACGCGCAGTGTTTGGGGGAACGGCGCAAGGGACTGCCCCGGGGTCGGTTGACTCGGTTCGTGTGGTGAGTCAGGCGGCGGTTGCAGCCTGGTCGATCGTCTCGTATTCGGCGGGGGTCATGCGGCCCAACCGGGCTTGCCGGCTTCGGCGGTGGTAAGTGCGCTCGATCCAGATCACCATCGCGTGGTGAAGGTCGTCGCGGGTGTGCGCCGGCGCACGGTCCGTCAGGCGCTGACCTCGGCCGACCCGCTGGCCCGGAAGGTCCCGGCCCGGCCGGCGCCGCGGCTGGACCCGGCCAAGGCGTTGATCGACGCGATGCTGGTCGAGGACCTGACAGCGCCGAGGAAGCAGCGGCACACCGCCCGGCGGATCCGCGCCCGGCTCGTCGACGAACACGCCCTAAGCCTCGATCCGTGGACCGGGGCCGGTGGTGATCGGCGGATACACAGCGAGAGTGCCTTCTGACCTGGGATGATCGTGTTTGCGACGACATGATCAGTTCAGTTCAGAAAGGCACTCTCGGTGCAAGGATCCCATGCCTGGACCGCGGACGGCGCGGCGTTCGACGAGACCAACCTGATCTCGACTGCCGGGCTGGTCCCGGTGATGGAACTGGCCGAGCAAGCGGGCCTGAGCGACCTGCTGAACGAGCACGTTCACTTCGGGTGCGAGCGGGTCAAGGCCGGCGCGGCCAACCCGACCCCGAAGCTGACCTCGATCATCGCGGGGATGGCCGCCGGTGCGGACAGCATCGACGACCTCGACGTCGTGCGGGCCGGGGGGATGAAGCAGGTCTTCACCGGCGTCTACGCCGCCGCGACACTGGGGATCCTGCTGCGCGAGTTCACCTTCGGGCACGCCGGTCAACTGGCCGCGGTGCTGCGCCGGCACCTGCTCGCCCTGGCCGAGCGGACCAGCGTGCTGGACGGGATCGAGCAGCAGGCGTTCGTGGACATCGACTCGCTGCTGCGCCCGGTCTACGGGCACGCCAAGCAGGGTGCCTCGTTCGGTCACACCAAGATCTCCGGGAAGACCGTGCTGCGCCGCGGGCTGTCTCCGCTGGCCACCACGATCTCCACCCGGACCGCAGCCCCCGTGGTCGCCGGGATCCGGCTGCGCGCCGGACGCGCCGGATCGGCCAAGGGCGCGGCCAGCATGGTCCGCGACGGCGTGGTCACCGCCCGGGCTGCCGGCGCCACCCGGATCCTGGTCCGCGGGGACAGCGCCTACGGCAACGGCTCGGTGGTGTCCGCAGCGCGGACAGCGGGGGCGATGTTCTCGGTCGTGCTGGCCAAGAACACCGCCGTGACTGCCGCGATCAGCGTCATCGCCGAGGATGCCTGGGTCGGGGTGCGCTACCCGAACGCAGTGCAGGACCCCGACACCGGCGACTGGATCTCCGACGCCGAGGTCGCCGAGACCACCTACACCGCGTTCGCCGACACCAAACACGAGGTCACCGCCCGACTGATCGTGCGCCGGGTCAAGGACCGCAACCACCAGGACCCGCTGTTCCCGGTCTGGCGCCACCACCCGTTCCTGACCGACAACGACGAACCCGTCGCCGCCGCGGACATCACCCACCGCCAGCACGCCATCGTCGAGACCCTGTTCTCCGACCTGATCGACGGACCGTTGGCCCGGCGAGCTCGACCATGGGTGACAGCCCGTCCTGGCTCGAGGGCGCCGCTCGACCGACCAGCGCGTTGTCGGCGGGTAGGGCCGCACGCACCAGCGCGGACTTGCCCGCGCCGGCCCTGCCGGTCACGGCCGCGGCACCACCTCCGAGGCCGGCAGCTCTCGTGGGCAGGATCCGAGCCAGGAGCTGCAGATCCTGGTCGCGACCCACCACCTTCGACGCCCGCAACACGCGTCGAGTATGGCCTCCGCAGATCGCGAACGAACAGCTGCGGAAGCGTGATCGCGAAGCCCGCCTCGATCACGACAACGGTCCAGGAACTGCGGTTCTGAGTGCGCGTGCGTCGCTACCTCGGTTCGCGGCGTTCGAGCTCGCCACAGGTAAGGTCGCGGCGGTTTCGAAGCCCCGGCACCTGCCCAACGAGTTCCTTGAGGACCAGGCGGTGCTGATCGACAGGTCGCAGGCCTACCGCCATCCCACGGACCGCGCGAACTCCGCCTCTTCGCGACGCTGCCGTGCACGCTCGTCAGCCGATCGACTGCGCTCCGCGATCGGGATCCCGGCCCTGGCCGCGGTGACGTGCGGCTCGAGCGGCGGTAGGCCGAGCTGGGCCCGTCGTTCGTCGACAGCCTCCGGATGCTCGATCGGCGCCAGACCCCGAAACCGCCGTCGTCAGCCCATCCCAACTGAGTCCCATAGACCTGCAGACGTCCCTCGAACGCCCGGACCCGGTCCTCCAGGTAGGCCAAGCCGGCAGGATCGGCGTCGCCCGCCGAGACCGCCTGGCGCAGCAGATCACGATTGCCGCGCATCAGGTCCGGCGCCGCGATGTCGTGCTGAGCCACCAGGAACGCCGCGCCCGACCCCTCACGCCCCACGGCCGCGAACCCCGGCCAAGCGTTCAGCGCGGCAGTGATCTGCGCGAGCCGGTCACCGTTACGCCGGTGAACCTCGTGCATTGCAGGGTGGTAGCCGGCGAACAGTTCCCCCGCCGCGGCCAGCCGCGAGCGTACCGCGCGATCCCGGCCTGCCATCGAGGCCAACTCCCGGGCAACCTCCGGAAAACTGCACACCCTCAGCCTACTCAGGAGCCTGACAAGAGGATCCGGGTAGACCAGCAACCTGGACTGCATCAAGCGGAGGAGGACCTCCATCGCGGAGCACCGGGCGGAGCGGCGGTCCCCGCGGCACGGATCCTGTCGAGGGCTGCCAGCGCTGATTGGTCGGCGGTGGGCAGGGTGTGCAGGTACTTCTCGGTGGTCGTGATGGAGGCGTGTCCGAGGCGTTCCTTGACGACCTGGACGTCGGCGCCTCCGGCGAGGAGCCACGAGGCGTGGGCGTGACGGAGCCCGTGTGGCGTGACGTGAAAGCCGATCGCAGCGTCGTTGACGGCCCTGAGCCACACGCTGTTTCGGAACCAGCCACGGCTGATGTGCCGGTCGGGGTCCGTTTCGACCGTGCGGCGCCGGCGAGGTGCGTCCCTCCCGGCCGCGCGGCGTGCCGCCCTGTACGCGGCGACGGCGTCCTTGCAGTGACGACACCGGCAGCGGCCCGGACCGTAGGCGGATGTCGTTCCGTGGTGGTAGCGGCGGCCCTGCTCGTTCGGTTCGGTCCATCCCAGGGTCGTCGGGTCCGGTAGGACGTCGGGGAGGACGTGCCGCCGCGGTCCCTGCGCGACGGGCATCGGGAAGAGCAGGTCACTTGGCCCCAGTCCATGGTTGCGGATGTGTGCCGCGAGCCCCCTGACCAAATGCGGGGCGAGCCCGAGTCGTCGCCACTCGCAGTCCTTGGGGTAGTCCTTGACGACGAACCGCTGCCCGTCTGGCCTGTTCTTGGCCGTCAGTTCGACCACGGTGCGGGAGACAGTCAGGACACCGTTGACGAGGTCGAGGTCCTTGACGCGCAGTTCTGTGAGTTCACCCCAGCGTAGCCCGGACTCGATGTCGGTCTCCACCAGCAGCCGCAGGCCCTCCGGCAACGCAGCGTGGATCTTGGCGTACTGCTCTGCGGTGAGGATCCGTCGGGGTCGGGTCGCGACGGGTGGGGTCCTGACGCCCTTGCCGACGTGGAAGAACACCACCTGATCGTTGACGGCAGTGGTGAAGATCGCGTCGAGGATCAGCTTGCACTTCGCGATGGTCGGTGGGTTGACGCCGAGCGTCTCGTGGAGGCGCTGAATCCATTCCCGGACGTCGTTCGGCAGGATGTCTCCGATCTGGAAGTCACCCAGTTCGGGGAGGATGTACTTGTCGAGGGCGTACCGGTAGTTCTCGCGGGTGGTCTTCTCGATCCGGTGGTTGGGGAACCACTGCTGCTCCACATAGGCCCGCAACGTCTGCTTCCCGCGATTCGGGTCGCCGATCCGGCCCAGCTCTTGGTCCCGCTCGGCGCGCTGCCAGGCCCGCTGGGCTTGGCGTTCGGTCGTGAACGTGCCCGCCGTCCGCTTGCGGCCGCGACGATCGCGGTAGCGGGCCATGAAGCGGACCTTGCCGTCGGCGCCGGCCCGCTCGGTCACCCATCCCATCGCCCCTCCCCAGGGTTCTGCATGTGGGCAGAATGTGGGCAGACCTTGCCGGCAGTCGACGAACCTCGGTGGGATCCGACGGACGAGATGTGCCCTTTGAACTGCAGTTTAGCCGCTCGGAAGATCAATCTGAACTCACTGATTCGGACGCAAGACATCCATGGCATGGAGGGGGTCAGGGGTTCGAATCCCCTCAGCTCCACGCAGGTCAGAGGCCACTTGGGACGACTCGGGGGCCACGTCCTAGGGCCTGTACAGCAGCAAAGTACAGCCACGGGGGGGGGAGGCTGACTTGTCGAGCGACAGGTCAGACTCGTTGGCGCTACGGCTGTCGAGCGACGTCCCTCCCCCAACGCATGCCCGCCTAGCCCAGGCCGTGACTCCTCGATGGTCTGAGTAACGCTCTTGACAACTGAACGGGCAACGCCTGCCCCCGCTGTCCTGGACGCCACTCGGTGGGCGAAGATGGCCTTCCGGCGGTTGCAGGTGAACGGTGGCGATCCCGACCTTCCCGATGTGATCGGTCTAGCGGACTATCGCCTGGGTTGGACAACTGTGCAGCCGCGTGTTGTCCAGCAAATTCTCGGCGCGGAGTACCAGCCCGGCCTTGTGAGGATTATCGACCTGCCAAAAGATGAACTGAATGTTCGCCCGTTGGCCAGGCTGGACGTTATCGATAGGCTCGTTTTTGAATCCAGTGTGTTCGGAATGGCCTCATTCATCGACAGGACTTTGCCATCCTCCGTCTATAGCTATCGTTGGTCAAGGTCCAAGCAGAGTCTTTACGCTCCCACGTCGCGGTGGATGGCGATGCAGAAGCGAGGTCGGTCGCTTCATCGGAAGTATCCGTTGAGATTGCTGGCCAAGACTGACGTAACATCCTTCTACGAATATGTAGACATAGACATTCTTGAAGACGATCTGGGTGGAGTGAATGTTCCGGAATGGGCACGAATCTCCACTCTGCGTTTCCTCAAGGCATTCTCACAGCGAAGTGAAGCATGGGGCTTGCCACAAGGATCGGACGCTTCCGGCGTTCTGGCCAATCTCTACCTATTGCCCGTCGACCATCTAATTAGCAAATTGGGCCTTGCTCACCTGCGGTACTCAGATGATTTGATGGTCTTGGGTCGGAGTTGGCCACAGCTGCGTGGGGCACTGATCGACGTGAATCGCCAACTGCGCAGCCGGCACTTGAGCACGTCCAGTGGAAAGACGAAGATAATTGAGCCAGGGGATATTCTGCGCGAACTGGAGGACACGGAAAAGGACGCGATTCGGTATGGCATCGAGATCTCGTCTCCGGGATCCGCGGAAAGGTTGCGAGATCTATTCGATCGCGCAGTGTCTTCCCTTCCTGTAAATGGGCGTGATCTGCGCTTCGCCTTGAACCAAATGTGCATCACAGGGGATGGTCACGCAATTCCATGGCTAATGTCCCACTTGGATAAAGTTCCGCATATGATTCGCGACGTGTTGAAGTACTTCGAATGCATGACGGAAACTGGAAGAGACATGTCAACGTTCCTGGCGGAATGTATTGGCAAACGTTCATTGAGGCTATATCCGTATGCTGAGCGGCATATTGTAAGCTCCCTGATTCGTCTTGGGTCGACAGCAACGGCTAAGTCGCACTGCTGGGACATTGTTCACGACAGAAATGAGGAGGAACTACTGAGAGAGTTCTGCGCTCGTTTGGTAGGGCAACGACTCGCGCCTGGTGAGGGGGCAAATCTTCGACGACTATTCGAGAACGAGCCCTCTGTGGACGTCCGCCGGGCCTTGCTTGTCGCGATGTACGAGGGAGCCGCAGCCTCAGACCGATGGCTTACAGCGGTCGGCGGCAGTAGTCCGGAACTACGGCTGGTTTGCGAATATCTCTTGAGCCACCCTCAGGAGATCCCGGACCCGAAACTAGGGAAAAGATGAGTCTAGACCGAGCCGTAATAGCGCGGGGCGTCAGCGAGTTGGAGCAAGACGCCGCCTACACTGCCCAGGCGTACTTTGAGTCGGCAAGATGGCAAGACTTCTGGAGCCGGGGGATCGTCTTTGTTCCCGCCCTTGCTGCTGCCGTGTCCTCGATTCTCATTACGATTGGTCAGAGTCGAAATTGGGGTGCGGTTGGTGCGGTGGCAGGCGCAGTCGCTGCTACTGCGTCATTCTTGGGATCGAGCCGACGAGCAGAGCGGTTTCTAGCTAGCGCAAGAGCGTTTACAGTATTGAGGCACCAGGCGCAGCTCGCCCAGACGATTCTGTCGGCAGGTGGTGGCGAGAATGAGGCGATGGCCGAGTTGGTGAGACTGCGTGCGGCGTACGACACCGCCGTTCAAGACGGGGACCCGGTACCTCGGTGGCATTTCTCGCGTGCGCAGAAGCGCATCTCCCAAGGTGTTCTTAACTATACAAATGCTGGCAGCCCACCAGCTCTACCCCACCCCTGATCGACTCTTGCGCGGCCGAAGTTAGGATCCTCTCGGCGGGGTGTCAATCTTTCTCCCGGTCATCTCTTGGCCCGAACTCGAGTCGCTCCCCGAGTCGGCGGAGCGCCTCGCGTGTTGCGGCCGACGACACCTCGCTGTAGACGTTCATGGTCACGGCAATCTGGCTGTGCCGCAGGATTTGCATGGCGACTCGCGGGTGAACTTCGAGAGCTACAAGGAGCGACGCGCACGTCTTGCGCGTGGTGTGAACAGAGATTACCGGAACCCCCGCCTTGGTGCAGCGCTTCTTGAAGTCGCGGTGGAGATTTCGGGGTTCCGTCGGCAACCCGTGCCGTGTCGAAATCACAAAGGCTTCGTCGTGCCAGGCGGAGCCGGCCGATTGCCGCCATCCACTCTGCCTCCCGGCCCATTCGAGGAGCGCGTTCACGCAGATGCCGGGCAGCGGGAGCACGGCATCGGAGGCCGTTGTCTTGGTTTCCCGGCGGAGGAGCTGGCCGGCGACCCGCTGCAGTTGCCAGCCGATGTGAAGCTCGGCGGCCTCCAGGTCGACGTCCTCCCACTTGAGTCCGAGCAGCTCCCCACGGCGCAGGCCGAGGACGAGCATCAGGACATAGGCGGCGTACAGCGGATCGGCACCGTCCCTTGCCGATTCCAGGAAGCGCCGGGCCTCCTCGACGCTCCATGGCTTGACCTTGCGTGGCCGCGGCATGGGCAAGCGGGCCAGTTCGGCCACGTTGCGGGCGAGCAGCTCGTCATGGACGGCGTTGCCAAGGGCGCTGCGCAGGACAGTCCAGGCGCTCCGGACCGTCCAGTCGCTCGGCAGCTGCCCGCAGCACTTCCCGATGGCACAGCAGCGGGGCACCTGACGCCCGGCGTCCTTGCTCTGCGCGCAGCACTGGCAGGTCTTCCTGGTCTTGTTCAGCCAGGTCTGGACGTCACGAACACTGAGCTTGTCCAGCCGCTTCGCGCCGAGGCCGGGGGTGATGTAAAGGCGCACGAACATCCCGTAGGTGGCCACTGTCGCGCTCTGCGGCGACGGGTCTTGCGCCACGGTCTGACACCACCCCCGGGCGACCGATCGACTCACGGCAGTTGCCCATGACGCGGACGGACGACAGAGTGTGCAGGAGCGCGTTGCGGGGCAGGACGGTGGTTCAGCTCACCCGCTTGACGGGCTGGATGGCAACGGCGCTGACGAGCGCGCAAGCCGCTGCGACGAAGTAGAGGCCGGCGTAACTGCCCCTACTGACTGCGAGGATGCCCGGAGCCACGGCGGGCGCCAGCGCGAAGGGCAGGGCGCCGGCGATGTTGAGGACGCCGAGATCCTTCGCGGCTGTCGTGGCGTCGGGCAGGACGTCGACGACGAGGGCGAGGTCGACGGCCATGCAGGCGCCGAACCCGATACCTCCGACTGCCATGGCAGCGAGGTAGCTGCTAGGGCTGTCGGCGGCGGCGATCAGGAACATCGCGGCGGCGTAAGTCGTGGCCGCGGCGGTGACGATGATCTTTCGGCGGCCGAGGCGGGCGGAGATCTTGCCTGCGACCAGGGAGGCGCTGACCAGCGCGACGGACTGGACGGTGGTGCCCAGGTGATCTGGTGGGCGACGTCGTCCTGGCTGATGTCCACCCGGTCGAGCAGGTAGTAGGCCTGGTAAGTCACCAGGAATGCGTAGGCGGTCACGAACAGGAACCGGCTGGCGAACCGCCAAGGCGAAGTCGGGGTTGCGGCAGGGGTTGACGTAGAAGGTTCAGAGCAACTCGCGTAGAGACCATGGCGGTCGTTCGGCCGGGGCGAGGCTGGTCCCGCAGGCGCGTGACGAACAGCAGGACCAGCGCCTGCCGACCGCGGTTGGTGTCAGGAACATGCCCAGCTCGCCGTCATGCAGGGCCTGGACCAGGTAGGTGCCGACCACGGACGCCGCCGGCAGGCAGATCCCGAGGGCTCTGGAGACGAGCCGCGCTGGGAGGCGGGTACCTGGTCGGGCAGGACCGCCACCTGGGCGGCTAGCAGGGCGTTGAGGAAGATCTGTGCGGTGCACCAGCCGATCAGCACCCATGCGATGTTCGATGCGAGAGCGAAGGTCGTGGTGCCGGCCGCACCGCCGGCCAGGCCGAGCAGCATCCAGGGCCTGCGCATGCCCATTACCGAGGTGGTTCTGTCGCTCCACCTGCCGAACAGCGGGATGCTGATCATAGCGAGCAGTGACCCGACGCTCGTGACCAGAGCGAGGTTCCTAGGGGCGTCGTCGGCTCCCACCAACTGGTTGATCTTCAGGGCGAGGGAGACGAGTAGCGGTGCATGGAAGAGGAGGGCTCCGCCGGCGTACGAGAGCACGTAGAGGGACAGGAAGCCCCACCCCACCGGCTCGGCTGGCGCCGCGTTCGGTAGTCTTGGGTGGACAGCTTCCTGTCCGGGTGTCATGGGCTGAGAGGTGCCCATGCGCATCACCGCCGGCAGTTGTCATAGTCCGCCAAGAGGTCCTGTCCAGGATCCCAGAGACACCGGAGCGGTGTCCCTGACCTTGAGCCGAAACGGTCGTCAGGCGACGCGCCGCCAGCCCTGCATGTGCGCGGCTGGCGCGTTGCGCGGATGACCAGCGTCCACGACAGCGACCCGGCGCCGAGCCCGGGCGAGGACGAGGGCGGCGGACAGACCAGCCGCGCCCCCACCGATGATGACAACGTCGTAGGTGCTCATGCAGGAATCGTGATCTGAGGCGAATCCGCGGGCAACGAACGTTGCGGTTTCCGGGAATTCACGCGGCGTGAGGTCAGTGACTCTCGCGAGTCGCTGAGGCGGGGACGGGGTCGCCGGGCGTCCTCTACGCTCCAGATGACGGTCACCAGCTAGGCGTAGGAGAGCGCCGATGCCCGACACGGTGGTGGAGACCAAGCTGCTCCTCCCGCGCCTGCGACCTCAGGCAGTGGCCCGGCCTCGGCTCACCCAGCTGCTGGGGGGGCATGACCAGGCGAGGCTGACCGTGATCTCGGCACCTGCTGGCTTCGGCAAGACGACGTTGCTCAGCGAGTGGCTGTCCACAGGGGCCACCCCCGGGCGGACGGCGTGGGTGTCGCTCGATGAGCAGGACAGGGACGCGTCATCGTTCTGGGCCTACGTCCTGCGCGCCCTCGACCGGGCGGCACCTGGTTCAGCGACAGCGGCGCTGGTCCAGTACGAGTCCGGTCAGGTCCCCATCGAGAAGGCC
The DNA here is from genome assembly GCA_049283855.1 of Kineosporiaceae bacterium. Lineage (GTDB taxonomy): Bacteria > Actinomycetota > Actinomycetes > Actinomycetales > Kineosporiaceae > JADJPO01. The sequence continues at coordinate 11,525 of JBAPWU010000186.1, read as the reverse complement.
CTGGCCGGGCTGCTGAACGAACTCAGCGTTCTGCCTGATGACCTCGTCGTGGTCCTGGACGACTACCACCTCGCCGACGGCCCCGCCGTGCAACAGGGAATGTCGTACTTCCTCGAGCATCTCCCGCCCCAGGTCTGGCTGATCATCAGCACCCGCGCCGACCCGGCGTTGCCGCTGTCGCGGCTGCGCGCCCGCGGTCAGCTCATGGAGGTGCGGGCGGCCGACCTGCGCTTCACCACAGGCGAGGCGTCCAGCTACCTCAACCAGACACACGGGCTGGCGTTGACGGACTCGGACGTGACGGCATTGGAGACCCGCACCGAGGGCTGGGCCGCAGCACTGCAGCTCGCCGCCCTGTCGCTGCAGGGCAGACAGGATCGGTCGCAGTTCATCGAGAACTTCGCCGGCGCCGACCGGTTCGTCGTGGACTACCTCGCCGACGAGGTCCTCGACCACCAGCCGGCGCAGGTACGACGGTTCCTGCTGGACACCTGCCTGCTCGAACGGATGACGGGTCCGTTGTGCGACGCGATGACCGGTCGCACTGATGGGCGGGCGACCCTGGTGAGCCTGGAGCGTCAGAACCTGTTCGTCGTTCCGCTCGACGACCACCGCGGCTGGTACCGGTATCACCAGCTGTTCGCCGATGTCCTGCGTTCACACCTGGTGGCCGAGCGGCCCGAGGAGGTGGCAGCGCTGCATCGTCGGGCCAGCGCCTGGTTCGAGCAGTCCGCCGCTCCGGCGCCTGCGGTTCGGCACGCCCTGGCTGCTGGTGATGCGGATCAGGCCGCGGCGCTGGTCGAGGCCGCGATCCCGGGGCTGCGCCGCCAGCGCCGCGAGGCCGTCATCCGCAGTTGGGTGGACGCGCTGCCCGCCGACGCGCCGAGGAACCGGCCGGTCCTGGCCGTCGGACTCATCGGCGCGCTCACCGCCAGCAACGAGTTCGACGGAGTCGAGCAGCGGCTGGACGCAGTCGAGCAGATGATGGACCGCCCCCGGGAGCAACTCGTCGTGGTCGACGAAAGGGAGTACTCACGCGTCCGGGCCCTGGTCGCCACCTACCGCTCCGCGCTCGCCCTGAGAGCCGGCGATCTGGCTGGTGCCGAGCGTCACGCCGACCGGGCGCTCGAGCAGGCCACCGCCGACGACCTGCTCACCCACGCCGCCGCATCCGCGTTGACCGGGATCGCCCGCTGGACCGACGGCGACCTGCAGACAGCCCACCGCAAGTACACCGTCGCCACGGACGCCCTGCGCCGCGCCGGTTACATCTCGGACGTGCTCGGCTGCACGATCACGCTCACCGACATCGACATCACCCTGGGACGGCTGCGCCGGGCGCAGACCCTGCTGGAGGACGCTCTTCGGCTCGCCGAGAGCGAGGACCGCGACCTGGCGAAGACCCGCGGAACGGCAGACATGCTGGTCGGCCTCAGCCGCATCGCCTGGGAGCGTGGTGACCTCGCCGCCGCCCGCGACCATCTCGACCGCGCCGAAGCGCTCGGCGAGGCTGCCGGGCTGCCTCAGAACCCGTACCGGTGGCGCACGGCGATGGCGCGGTTGCGTGAGGCCGAAGGCGACTCCACCACCGCCGTGACCCTGCTGGAAGAGGCCGAGCGACTGTACGTCGGCGACTATGCCCCGAACGTCCGTCCCGTGGCCGCGACTCGCGCTCGCCTCCTGGCCGGCCTCGGAGACGTGGCCGCCGCCGAGGCGTGGGCGAGCCAGCAGACTCTCGACTCCGACACAGAGCTGGCGTACCGGCACGAGTACGAACACGTCACGCTGGCGGCCGTGCGCCTGGCCGAGCACAATGCGACCGGAGATGCCTTCGTCCTGAACCAGGCAGCAACCCTGCTCGACCGCCTCCTGGTCGCCGCCGAGAGCGGACGACGCACGGCGACAGTGCTGGAGATCCTGATCCTTCGAGCCCGGGCCCACCGTGCCGCCGCCGAGCACCACCCCGCGCTCGAGGTCTTGGAACGAGCTGTCCACCTGGCCGAGCCCGAGGGCTGGACGGCGGTGTTCCGAGGTCCGCTGGGTGCCCCGGCCGCGCTGCTCGACGAACTGCTGGACCAGCACCCCGACTGGGGCTTCCTCGGCCAGCTTGCCCAGGCCGTGACACCAACGAGGCCGAGCCCGTCACCGCATGCACGCCCCAGCGCGCCGGCGCAGGACAGCGTCCAGCTGGGCGTGGAGAACCTCAACCCCAGTGCTCCGCTTCTGGTCGAACCCCTCAGCGAACGCGAGCTCGACGTGCTGCGCTACCTGTGCTCCGACCTGGACGGCCCGGCCATCGCCCGGCACATGAACGTCTCCCTGGCCACGGTGCGCACCCACACCCAGCACATCTACACCAAGCTCGGCGTCAACAACCGGCGCGCCGCCGTCCGGCACGCTCACCAGCTCGCTTTGTTCTCCCGCGCTCGCTGCTGACACCGAGGCCATCAGGACGAGGGCCCAGATTGCCCTGCGCTGAATCTCATCACCGCACTCATCACCTGTGATGACGCGCGCTCATCACCCCCGTTCCTAGCGTGCGGGCCATGAGCAGCACACCGCACGGGCAGCACGGCGACTGGTATGAGATCCGCATCCAGGGCCGGCTCGACGACCGCTGGTCTACCTGGCTCGACGACCTCGACCTCTCCCACGCCGACGACGGCACCACCGTTCTGCGTGGCTTCGTCGCCGACCAGGCCGCGCTGCACGGCCTGCTGCACAAGATCCGCGACCTTGGGCTCCCGTTGCTGTCCGTCGCCCAGACCGACCCCGGCATCCCCAGCGACCCCGAACCATCGACCTGAACCCACCGCATCCGCACGGCTCACCCCGAGCCCACCCATCAGGAGACACCCATGACCACCACCCAGCACAACCGCACCGTCGAGCGTCAGCCGGCCGCGGACCCGATGCGACGCGCAGCCACCATCGTCGGCTGGCTCTTTGTCGTGACCTACGTGACCTCGATCGCGGCCAAGATCGGGTTCTACCCGCCGCTGTTCGACGGGAACTACGTCACCGGCCCCGGGCAGGACACCCGCGTCCTGTGGGGCGCCTTCTTCGAGGCCATCCTCATCGTCGCCAACATCGGCACCGCGACAGCCATGTACACCGTGCTGAAGCGGCGACACCCCAACCTCGCCCTCAGCTTCGTCACCGCCCGCGTCATGGAGTCCGTCTTCATCGGGGTCGGCATCCTGGCCGTCCTCACCGTCGTCACCCTCCGCCAGGACTACGCAGCCGCCGGCGACCAGTCCGCGGCCGGCCTCGCCGCCGTCGGAGACGCGTTCCTTGCGATGCAGCAGTGGACCTTCAACCTCGGACCCGCGTTCGTCGTCGGCGTCGGCAACGGTTGCATCCTCGGCTGGATGATGTTCCGCACCGGCCTGGTGCCCCGCCGCCTGGCAATGCTCGGCCTCATCGGCGGCCCCCTCATCATCGCCTCCGGCTCCGCAGCCGTGCTCCACCTCATCGAGCCCGGCGGCGCCATCCAGAACCTCTCGGCCGCGCCGGAGTTCTTCTGGGAGCTCGGCCTGGGCATCTACCTCATCGTGAAGGGCTTCAAGACCCCCTCCGCGGACGTCCAGAGCAGCACGGCCCAGCCGGCGGTCACGCGATGATTGCCGTGGAGCACGTGACCAAGACCTACGGACCCTTCACCGCCGTCGACGACGTCTCCTTCACCGCCCGCCCCGGCCGGGTCACCGGCTTCCTGGGACCCAACGGCGCCGGGCAGTCGACCACCCTGCGGGTCGTCGTCGGCCTCACCCCACCCGACCACGGCACCGCGCGCGTGCTCGGACGCCGGTTCCGGGACCTGCCCAACCCGGGCACGGAGGTCGGCGTCCTCCTCGACGCGTCCGCCCAGCACGCCGGGCGGACCGGTCGGGAGGTGCTGAGCATCGCGCAGACCACGATGGGCCTACCCCGCCGCAGGGTCGACGAGGTCCTCGGCGTGGTCGGGATCAGCGAAGCCGAGGCCACCCGGCGGTTGCGGGACTACTCGCTCGGGATGCGGCAGCGGCTCGGCCTCGCCCATGCCCTCCTGGGAGACCCGGAGGTCCTCATCCTCGACGAGCCCGCCAACGGCCTCGACCCGGCCGGCATCCGCTGGATGCGGGACCTGCTGCGCGGCTACGCCGACCGTGGCGCCACCGTTCTCCTGTCCAGCCACCTGCTGCACGAGATCGAGGTCGTCGCCGACGATCTGGTCGTCATCGGGCACGGGCACGTGGTCGCGGCCGGCACGAAGGACGACCTGCTGGCCGGCGCAGGCACCTCCGTCGCCACCCGACACCCCGGCCTGCTCGCGCAGGCCCTGACCAGCGCTGGGCTCGCCCACTGCGCCGACGACAGCAGCGAAGTAGCCGGTACGACAGCCCCTGCGGTGTTCCGCGTCGAAGCAGACGCCGAGCGTGTGGGTTACGTCGCGGCGGCCGCTGGCGTCGCCCTCACCGAGCTCCGGCCAGCCGACGGCGCCGGCCTGGAGGAGATGTTCCTGACCCTGACCGCCGACACCCAACGCGACCCCCGCCCGGCCGCCACCCCGCAAGGAGCAGTCGTATGACCACGCACATGTCCTCAACCGCAACGACTGGCGCCGTGGTCACCGAAGCCGCGCAACCGAGCAGCCGGCCCAGCGCCCGGACGCCGGGGCGGGTCCCGTTGGCGCGCCTGGTGCGGGTCGAGCTCCGCAAGAGCTTCGACACCCGCTCCGGCCGGTGGCTGCTGGCCAGTCTCGGCCTCGCTGCAGTCCTCACCACGGGCGCCATCATCGCCTGGGCGCCCACCTCGGAGCTCGCCTACAGCCAGTTCACCCTGGCCATCGGTGTCCCGATGACCATCATCCTGCCCATCATCGCGGTCCTGTCGGTCACCTCGGAGTGGAGCCAGCGCTCCGGGCTGGCGACCTTCACCCTCGTCCCGCACCGGGGACGCCTGGTGCTGGCCAAAGCCGTCGCAGCAGTCCTCGTCACGGTCCCGGCCACCGCGGTCGCGTTCGCCGTCGGCGCGGTCGGCAACGTCATCGGGACCGCGTTGGCCGACGTTCCCACCGTCTGGGACCAGTCGCTGGTCGACGTCGGCTACTTCGCCGCCGGCCAGACGCTGCTGCTCCTGGTCGGGTTCGTCCTCGGGGCGCTCATCCGGAACAGCTCCGGCGCCATCGTCGCCTACATGCTGTACGCGTTCGTCGTCCCCGGACTGCTCGCCTTCCTGGCGTTCAACCAGGCCTGGTTCGCCGACGCACGCCCTTGGGTGGACGCGAAGTACAACCAGGACGCACTGCTGCGCGGTCAACTGGCCGGCGACGGCTGGTCGCACCTGGCGGTCACGAGTCTGGTGTGGCTGGTCGCCCCCATGATGGTCGCGGTCGTGAATGTGCTCCGATCGGAGGTGAAGTGATGCCTACTCGGGGGAGACCTCGCACGGACCAGGACGCCACCGGGTCGGTCGAACCGCACCGGCGGGTTGGTCGCGTGGTCGCCCAGTCCAGGTACGGCGGACCAGACGTGCTGCAGGTGACCGTGCAGTCCCGGCCCGAACCTGCTGCTGGTGAAGTCCTGGTCCGCGTGCAAGCAGCATCGGTGAACGCCCGCGACTGGCACGTGATGCGCGGTGAGCCGCGTGTCGCACGTCTGATGGACCGCACCCTGTTCGGCCGACGCGGGCCCCGCGTCCCGGTACGCGGCACCGACTTCGCCGGCGTCGTCGAAGCCGTCGGCGCTGGTGTCACCTCGCGGCGGCCCGGCGATGCGGTGTTCGGGGAAGGGGTCGGAACGTTCGCCGACTACGCCATCGCGTCGGTCGACCAGGTGGCACCGGTACCTGCGGGTACCACGTTCGAGCAGGCGGCTGCGCTGCCGCTGGCCGCCACCACAGCACTTCTGTGTCTGGACGAGACGGGCCTCGGGGCTGGTGGCCGCGTGCTCATCAACGGTGCGTCCGGTGGTGTCGGCACGTTCGCCGTCCAGGCCGCGAAGGCCGCGGGCCTCCACGTCACTGCAGTGGTCAGCACCCGCAACGTTGACCTCGTCGAGTCCCTGGGTTCCGACGAAGCCATCGACTACACCGCCACGAACTTCACCCGGACCGGCCGCACCTGGGATGCCGTGGTGGACCTGGTTGGCAACCACCGACTGCGGGACCTTCGCCCGACGGTCCGGGCAGGTGGCCGACTGGTGCTGTCGGGCGGTGGGCACTCCGGCGAGGGACGCATCCTGGGACCGATGACGTTGCTGCTCGGTGCGATGGCGCTGGCCCGGTTCCAGCCGTTCGAGGTCCGCGCTCCCCAGTCCGTCCCCACCACGGAGGTCCTCGAGCGGGTGGCGACGATGGTGGCCGGCGGCCGACTCCTGCCAGTGGTGGACCGGACCTTCGCGCTGGACGACACCGCAGCTGCCGTTCGCCACGTGGAAGCCGAGCACACCCGCGGCAAGGTCGTCGTCACGGTCGAATGACGAGGGCGCCACGCCGACCTTGCACTCCAGGAGGGGATGCAGTCCCATGAAGGCCGTGACCATGCCAGCGATCCCCAGCCCCGCCGGCTCGGCCAAGAGATCGTCCGGGGCCGCCGAGATCGCGGCCGCCCTGGACCTGGTCGGCCCCCGGCTCCGCCGGGTGCGTGAGCGGCGAGCGATGACGCTGACCGATGCGGCCGAACGCACCGGCTTCTCCAAGAGCACCCTGTCACGTCTGGAGAACGGACAGCGCCGCCCGAGCCTGGAACTCCTGCTCCCCTTGGCCCACCTGTACCGGGTACCTCTGGACGACCTGGTCGGGGCCCCAGAAACGGGTGACCCCCGGCTCCGGCCGAAACCGCGTCACGTGAACGGCCGCACGGTCCTGCCCCTGACCGGGCCCGGTGGTGTCCAGGCGTGGAAGATCCTGGTCCCGGCGACCAAGAGCACACCGGCACCCCGCCGGCACGACGGGTTCGAATGGCTCTACGTACTTGCCGGAAGACTGCGAGTCGTCGTGGGTGACCAGGACCTCATCCTGGGCGTGGGTGAGGTGGTCGAGTTCGACACCCTGATCTCACACTGGTTCGGCAGCACCGGCGAGGAGGCCGCCGAGGTGCTGAGCATCTTCGGACGCGCCGGGGAGCGGATGTCCGTCAAGTCGCAGCAGCAGGCCGCCCAGCCTCACCCATGAGTTTCTGCCGGTTTCCAGCGGTCCGCAAGATTCAGACCGGTTGACACGCACATCGGCAGTCACCTGCCGTGGGTCGCCGAACGCCGACCCTCGGCACGGTGTTGTCGCGGGAGTGCCACTCTTCTGCGAGCAGGGCGTAGGTGAGTGTGTCGAGCCAGCGGCCCGATCGGTGCAGCGCGTCGCGCACGGCATGGCTCTCGCGTCGCATCCCGAGGCGTTCCATCAGGCGCCACGAGCTCTCGTTGGTGAGGAAGCAGCTCGCCACGACACGGTGCACGGCCGCCGCGTCGTCGTGCCTGTCCCCGTACTCCTTCGCTACCTCAGCGGTCCTGGAGATCTCTAGCGGTACTCGATCGCACTCACCGAGGCGAACTCAACACCGTGGCGTCGAGCTGGCTGAGCAGCGGCTGCGACCCCGAGCCGAACGCTGGGCCGAGGTCGGCCCCGCGCAGAGAGCATGCACCGCCGCATGCAGCACGGCGGGGATCCTTCCCCACCGCCCGCTGCACGGGCTCCGGCGCCGACGTGACGCCGTCGAGAGGCACGTGGAGAACACGGTGACGACCATCCTTGGGGATGGGCGTTCTGGGCGCCGGGATGATCGGAGCCCCGCACGCGGTTAGCCTGCCGCAGGTTCCACGGCCACCGGCCCAGGGCGGCGTCGTCGCCGTGACCATGCGAGGCGGATCGCCGCACCGAGACCGAGGAGCAGGACCAGCAGGCCGAACCAGCCGCCCACCACGGGCAGCGACGTGAGGATCACGACGACGAGGAGGCCGAGCACCAGGCCCAACCAGCGTCGACTGCGCGGTTCGTCGCCGAGCGCGAGGGCGCCCAGGGCTAGACCGACCGCTGCCGGAGCGAGGAACGTCGCGATGGTGAAGAAGACGAACCCGGTGATGACCAGGAGGGTCATTGCGCCGAACAGCGCGAGTGCGACGAGGTTCCCCAGGCCCAGCAACCCGAAGACCACTGCAAGCAGGATCGCCACGATCAGCACGGCGACCACGAAGACCACCAGGCCGAGGATCCCGAGGACGCCGAATCCCAGGCTGGGCAGCGGGCGGCGATGGACTCTGTCGGCTGTCCCTTGCAGGATGCCGGGGAGCAGCCACAAGGCCAGCGCGGCGACCGCGAGGATGCCGATCCATCCCTGCAGTCCCTCGACCAGGCGAGACCCGACAGTAGGCTCTGCCTTCGTGCCCTGTTCGGCGATGGTGACGTTCTCGGTGCCACCGACGGTGCCGTGCTTGGTGTAGGTCGGGGTGGTACCCAGCACGCTGCCGGTGACCTGGCCGTCGAGTGTCATCTGCCCGGCGCCGAACACGAGGTCCTGCCCGACCTTCGCGGACGAGGTCACGGTGGCCTGCCCGGCCCCGAGCACGAGATCCTGGCCGATCGGTCCGCTCACCGTGACCCGGCCGCCGAAGAGGCGGGCGTCACCGTCGACCTTGCCGGAGACCTCGATTGTCCCGCCGGCGGCCAGGAGATCGTTCTTGACCTCACCCGTCACCTGCACCTGGCCGCCGGCCGCCACCAGGTCCCCGGTGACCGTTCCCTCGACGCGGACGGTCCCGCCTGAGGCATACAGGTTGCCCTGCACGGTCTGCCCGGCAGGGATCACGACGTCTTGGCCGCTGCGGACCTTTCCGCCAAGGCTGTCGTCCTGCGCGAACGCGACCGACGTGCCGAGCAGCACGAAGGCCGCGGCGATAAGTATCACAACGATGGAAGTACGCGGAGACCGATGTGGGATCGTCGGCATGATCTGGCTCCCTTGGGGTGACCCGCCACGACCCTGCGCGCGGGTGACAGTGCGACGGATCAGGCGCGTGAAAGCTCCGAATCCGACACCGGGCTGAGCTCGATGACCGGGATCCGCCGCTGGGTCCGTCGCTGATAGCGGGTGAATGGGTGATAGGTGGCGACCAGCAGCGGCCAAACCCGCGCGGCCTCCTCCTCGGACAGCTCGCGTGCCAGGTACCTGTCACACGCCGCGTGGCCACTCACGGTGACGTGTGGATCGGCAACGAGATTGAGATACCAGTTCGGCGGGATGTCTCGACCAGCAAAGGAGGCGGCGACGTACAGCCGATCGCCGCGGCGAACGAAGTACACCGGCGTCGAGCGGGGTTGCCCGCTACTGCGTCCGCGCGTGGTGATGATCACCGTCTCCGAGCCCACGATCCGGGCACCGGGGAAACGGCGAAGCAGGGCCAGATGGAAACGCCCGCCGCCCCGGATCAGCCAGGGATGCAGCCGCAAGGTCAGCAACCTGGCGATCGGCTTGGACAGGTCACGCACACCGACCACCCCCCAGCAAGATCACCCCGGGCGGGTGCCAGGGACTTCGCACCGAACCCGACTCACCACTAAGCCTGATCACCGGACTGCCGCTTGACTCAGGACGTTGGGGCCGATCCCACGCACCCACGCAGGCTCCGTCCACTCACGGCCGGCCAATACCCAAGACACAATGCTTGATCAACGATCCGCGTGGTGAGCGGCCAGATCGCCTGCCGGAAAAGAACGCGCTGACCTGCACGGCAAGAGGCGCGGTCTCCTCCCTCACGACCGCACGATCGCGCAAAGTGACTGGCCGATCGACGACTGCTTTGCACTCAGAGCGGCAATTCCGTGTGTCCGCAGCGCCAGGGGAAGGTCCGTGCAGGGCTAGGCCGCGTCGTCGTGTGGCCCGTTCCCGGACCTGCTCCTGTGCCGTGGATGGGATTTGGAGGTCCGACGCGATGCGCCCTACTCCGCCATCCCGTGATTCACGGACTGGCGCAGCGGGCGAAGCACCTGCTCGGCGTGTCGCAGGTGAGCGATCTGTAGCTGTGGGTGACGCTGGTAGGTGGAGTTCGCCTCAGGGCAGGTCGAGCGCCGCGAGTTCCGCGCGCGAGGACACTCCGAGCTTGGTGAACACGTTGCGCAGGTGGAAGTCGATCGTCCGGGGGGACAGGAACAGCTGGGCAGCGGCGTCGCGGTTGCTCAGGCCCTGCCGCACCAGCTCGGCCACGTGTCGCTCTTGGGGCGTGAGATCGACGGGAGTGCTGGAGTCGCGCCTGCGGGCGGTCTCGCCCGACGCCCGGAGCTCGTGTCGCGCCCGCGAGGCCCAGTGTGCGGCGCCGACATCCTCGAAGGTGTCCAGCGCGGCGCGCAGGTGTTCGCGCGCGTCTAGGCGACGACGCGAGCGCCGGAGGAACTCACCGAACGCCAGCTCCGTCCGGGCCCGGTCGACCCGACGCGGTGAGCGTGTGTGCGCGTCGAGGGCGCGCTCGAACACCGTCTGCGCCTCGGATCCGTCGGCCAGCAGGGCGCGCGCGTGAGCGGCGGCTGCCAACGCCCAGGGCGCCCCGGTGAGATCGGCCAGGGTCGCGAGCTCGTCCGCCCACGCGCCCACCAGCTCGGCTCGACCGGCACGTGCGGCCGCCTCCACGCGGTCCAGCGCCGACAGGTGCCTCACCATCGCGTGGGTGATCTGCTCCAGGTGGTGAAGGGCGGCGTCCGGCGTGTCGGCTGCGGAGACACCCCGGGCCCAGAGCATCACATCGCGGCTGACGACGCTGGTCAGCCCGACGTCTCGGCCGCGAGTGGGTCGGTCGAACTCGGTGCAACAGCAGCCGAACTCCGCCTGGTCGCCGCGCAGCGCGGCCAGCAGGGTGAGCCACGCCAGCGGCAGGCTGCCCAGTGGGTCCTGTCCGGTTCCCCGCGCAAGGTCCAGCGCCTCCGCCGAGCCGGCGGCAGCGGTGCGCCAGTCGCCGGTGCTGATCTCCGCCGCGGCGCGGCGGGCGAGCCCGTACAGAATGGTGACCGGTGCCCCCGCATCCCTCGCGCGGGCCACGAACCGGCCGTACTCGCGGAGTGCGACGTCGTCGTCGCCGATGTACAGCGCGGCGAGCCCGAGGTTCGGCACGAGGTCGACGTCCCCGTCGGCCGCGTCCTGGGCGAACGCCAGCCGGAACTCAGCTGCTGCGTCACGCAGGTTTCCGCGGGCGATGTGGGCGAAGCCGGACAGGAGCAGGGCCGACGAGCGCGCTGCGCCGGGCGGCATGGAGTCCGGGTCGCCGACGAACTCGGTCGGGTCGATATCGATGCCCGAGTCGGCGCCGAAGGTGGCGGCGGCGGCCGCCATCCGTGCCATCACCGTGGCCCGGGTGACGTCCGCTCCGGCGACGTCCCGCGCGGCCTGCAGCAGGATCCGGTGCCCCACCGGCCCCGACCCGATGTTCCACTCGATCCGGGCCCGGAGCCGATCGACGTCGGCACGCACCACGACGCTGTCGGCGGCCGCTCGGGCCGCCTCTGCCAGGGCGCGAGCACGCCCGGGTTGCGCACCCGCCCACGCGGCACCGGCAGCGGACAACAGC
>JBAPWU010000185.1:0-3127 GCA_049283855.1 Kineosporiaceae bacterium | reverse complement strand
CGGCTGGCCCGCGGGCTGGCCCGAGCGGTCGAGCGCCGGGGGGGCCGGATCGCCGAGCAGACCCTGGCCCGGCGGATCGAGCCCGGGCGTGTGGTCACCGACCGCGGCACGGTGCGCGCCGAGCACGTGGTGCGTGCTACCGAGGCCTGGACGCCGCGGCTGCCCGGATCGGAGCGGGCGGTGATCCCGGTCTACTCGCTGATCGTCGCCACCGAGCCGCTGCCGGCCGGGTTCTGGGCCGAGGTCGGCCTGTCGCGGGGCCAGACCTTCAACGACCACCGCCACCTGATCATCTACGGGCAGCGCACGGCGGACGACCGGCTGGTCTTCGGCGGCCGCGGCGCGCCGTACCACCGGGGGTCGAGGGTCGAGCCCCGCTTCGACCGCGACGCCCCGGTGTTCTCGGCCCTGCGCAGCACGGCCCGGGAGATGATGCCGGCGCTGTCCGAGGCCTCGTTCACCCACGCCTGGGGCGGGCCGCTGGGTATCCCCCGCGACTGGCACTCCACCGTCGGGCTCGACCGCAGCACCGGCCTGGGGTGGGCGGGCGGGTATGTCGGAGACGGGGTGGGCACCGCCAACCTGGCCGGGAGGACCCTCACCGACCTGATCCGCGGCGTCGACTCCGAGCTGGTGGCGTTGCCCTGGGTCGACCACCGCTCGCCCCGCTGGGAGCCGGAGCCCGTGCGATGGCTGGCCGTCAACGCCGGGCTGCGCGCCATGACCCTGGCCGACGCGGAGGAGCGGCTGACCCGCCGGGAGAGCGCCCTCGCCCGGCTGATGTCCCCGATGCTCGGCCACTGAGCCGACCACGTGGGCCCGGGTCAGTGGAGGTAGATCAGTGGAGGTAGAGCAGGTGCGAGGGCGTGATCACAGCGTCCACCGGCATGTCGTGCGCCTCTGCGGGGACCGGCTCGACCGCGGCGTCGAACACCCCTGAGTCGTCGACACCGCACAGCACCAGCGTGCTGGGCCCGATCTCGCGCAGGAACCGGTCGTAGCCGTCGCAGCCGCGGCCGAGCCGCCGGCCCAGGGTGTCCACCGCCATCGCCGGCACCAGCACGATCGCCCCGTTCTGCCCGCAGCCGCTCCATCGGCCGGGTTCGCCCGGCTCGGTCCCGCTGCTGGGGGCGCCCGGAAGTGCCATCGTGTCCACCCGCCAGCTGACCCCGCCGGCCAGCGTGATCGTGGGGAACAGGACCGGTATGCCCCGGGCGGCGAGCGCGATGCGCAACGGCCGGGTGTCGATCTGGCCGTCCCTCGGCTCATAGAGCACGACGCGTCCGACCCACCGCAGGTGGGGCAGTTCCAGGAACACGTCCCGCAGCCCGCAGGCAGCCGTCCGGCGCTCCTCGTCGGACCGCATCCGCTGCTCGCGCCGGATCACGGCGCGAAGCGCGGCCTTGGCCGCGCGGATGCGATCGGCCGGCTCGGGCGGACGGGAGCGCGCCGACCGGGCAGCCCCGGGAACCTGGACGGCGGCCACGGGATCACCCTCTTCGTCGTGAGGAGCCGACGCAGGCCTCATCGGATGCGAGGCGGGGGGCGCAGTCGACCGCTCACCTACGACTTTACGCCGCTTGCAGCGCATGTGACCGCAACGGATTGCCCTTCTTCTGGATCTGACCGCGGGTCCTTCGGGCCTGGTCTGGAGGATCCCCGGACGCGGGGCCACTCGGGCGAATCTCCGCCACCGCCTTGCGCCACGCCGTCCGCTGCCGACGGGGAACGGTAATCCCGGGAGAGGGATCTCCTGGGGCCATCCGAGGGGCAGGCCATGGCAGCGGAGCGTTCTGGACATCGACGGACCCCGGTCAGGCGCAGGCACTGGGCCGTCGCCGGCGCAGCCCTGGTGGCCCTCGTCATCGCCGTCGCCCTCCCCGCCGTCGACGCCGCGGCGCCGCGCACCGCCCCGACCCCGCAGCCCCCGCAGCCCCCGGCCGTGAGCGTGCTCACCCCGCGCATGCCGTCCGGGCTGCCGCGCGGCATCGAGGCCCTGTCCCCGTACGTCAAGCAGGTCTCGTGCGATCCTGCGATCAAGCCCGGCGCACTCGCCCTGGGCGATCTGCTGCGTGCGACGTATCCCGGCACCAGCTACAGCGTGCGCCGCGACTGCGGCTCCGACGGGATGGCCAGTGAGCACTACGAGGGACGGGCCGTGGACTGGTTCGTCTCGGTCCGTGACCCCTCCCAGGCAGCCCGGGCCACGGCGCTGCTGAACTGGCTGTTCGCCCCCGATGCCGCCGGCAACCCCTATGCGAACGCCCGTCGGCTCGGCGTGATGTACGTGATCTGGGACAACCGGATCTGGGGCTCGTACAGCGCGGGCCTCGGCTGGCGTGCCTACAGCACCTGCTCCTCGCGCACCGAGCGCACCTACGACACCAGTTGCCACCGCGACCACATCCACCTCTCGCTCTCCTGGGCCGGGGCGATGAGGCGCACCTCGTTCTGGACCAGGAAGGTGGCCGCGACCGACTACGGCCCCTGCCGGCCCGCCGATCTCAACTGGTCACCGCCCTACTCGGGTCCGCGCGGCACGGAGTGCCCGCGTTACCCGGCCGTCAGCGCGCCGTCCGGTGCGTCGAGCATCCTGTCCGGACTGGTGCGTCACGGCGGCGCCACCGTGTCCAGCGGATCGAGCGGCCCGGTGGTCCGCACCGTCCAGCAGGCGCTCGGCCTGAGCACCGACGGCGGCTTCGGCCCGCTCACCGCGGCCACGGTGACCACCTTCCAGCGCGCCCGCGGCCTTCCTCCCACCGCGCGCATGGACGCGGCCACCTGGCGGGCACTGATCGCCGCCCGCGCCGCGGCGGACGGCACCCCGCCGAGCACACCGCCGACCCCCGGGCGCACGACGTCCACCACTCCGACGACCTCGACCTCGTCGAGCTCGTCAAGCCCCCTGCGCACGTACGCACGGACCACACTGCACTACGGCGACCGGGGAGCCGCGGTGACGGCGCTGCAGAAGGCGTTGAGGATCAGTCCGGTCAGTGGCTGGTTCGGGCCGGCCACCCGCAGCGCGGTGATCGCCTTCCAGCGCGCGCACCACCTGGAGCCGGACGCGGTGGTGGGTCCGGCCACCTGGCGGGCACTCGGGGCCTAGAAGGCCGCGCGGCTACGC
>JBAPWU010000184.1:0-4600 GCA_049283855.1 Kineosporiaceae bacterium | reverse complement strand
GTCGTGGTCCCCCCGCCGGGGGAGTACGTGGCGGACGGCGCCGCGCGTCAGGCGGCGTGGGTGCTCTCGGGCGCCGCAGCGCCGCCGTCGTGGGCGCTGGACGGGACGCGCACCTTCGAGGCCGACGTGACCCCCGGCGTCCGCGACCGCTACGCCGAGGTCCGCGACCTCACCGCCAGCCGCCTCACCTGACCCGCCTTCCCGCCGCCGGCCCTGCTCAGGGCTGGCGCTGGGCAGCGATGATGTCGCGGTAGGCGTGGTAGCTGGCGCGCGGGCGGCGCTCGCAGGTGTCGAAGTCCACCCGCACCAGGCCGAACCGCTGCGTGTACCCGTGCGCCCACTCGAAGTTGTCCAGCAACGACCAGGCGAAGTACCCCTGCACGTCCGCCCCCTGCTCCACCGCCGTGGCCAGCGCCGCCAGATGGGCACGGATGAAGGCGATCCGGGCCGGGTCGGGGATCGGCCCCGGTTCCTCGTCCTCGCGCACCTGCAACGCGGCGCGACTGTCGTGGTAGGCCGCGCCGTTCTCAGTGATCACCAACGGCACGGGCGGGTACTCGTGCGCGATCCGGACCAGCAGGGCGCGCAGCCCGTCCGGGGTGACCGGCCAGCCCATGGTCGTCGCGTCCGGCCCTCCCGGGGCCATGGACACCGCCTCGGTGCCCGGCAGGTCCGGCACCGTGGGCGGGTCGTCGCCGGTCCGCGGCTGCAGCAGGTGGTCGTTGTAGTAGTTGACACCGAGGAAGTCCAGCGGCTGCGCGATCGTGGCCAGGTCACCGTCGTGGACGGCGCCGCCCAGGTGCGGGGTCAGCAGGTCGAGTGTGTCCTGCGGATAGGTGCCCAGCAGCAGGGCGTCGAACCACCACCGGGTGTGCACGCCGTCCAGGACGTGCGCCGCCGGCAGCACGGCGACCACGTCGGCTGACGGCAGGCCGTCCGCCGCACGGTAGGCGCCGGGGTTCAGCACGATCCCGAACGCGTGGTCGGCCGGGGCCTGGGCGCGCATCGCCGCCACCGCCTGCCCGTGGGCGAGCAGCAGGTGATGGGCCGCGCGCGCGGCCTGGCCGAGGTCGGTGGCACCCGGGGCGTGCTCCCCCGAGGCGTGGCCCAGCCACGCCGAGCACCACGGCTCGTTCAGCGTGGTCCACCGGCGCACCCGGTCCCCCAGCGCCGCGTGCGTGGCCACCGCGTAGTCGGTGAACCGGTCGGCCAGTTCCCGCACCGGCCAGCCGCCGATGTTCTGCAGCGGCTGCGGCAGGTCCCAGTGGTAGAGGGTCACCCACGGCTCGATCCCGGCGGCGAGCAACTCGTCGACCAGGCGGTCGTAGAAGGCCAGCCCCTTCGCGCTCAGAGCTCCCTTGCCCTGTCGCTGCACCCGGGGCCAGGCGATCGAGAAGCGGTAGGCGTCCACGCCCAGACCGCGCAGCAGCGCGACGTCCTCGGCGTAGCGATGCACATGGTCACAGGCCACGGTGGCGTCGGAACCATCACGGATGCGCCCGGCCTCGTGACAGAAGGTGTCCCAGATCGACTGTCCGCGCTGGTCCGCGCCGCCCTCGATCTGGAAGGCCGACGTCGCCGCCCCCCAGACGAATCCGGCCGGCAGTCCCGACAGGTCCAGCGGCACATCCTCGTCCTTGCTGTGGCTGCTCACCGGGCACACGCTACAAGCGCTTGCGATGTCGGCGCGCCCGGTTACCCTGAGCCATGACCCCCCGGCCGCCCGACCCGCGCCTGATCGACACCTTTGGCCGGGTCGCCACCGACCTGCGGGTGAGCCTGACCGACCGCTGCAACCTGCGCTGCTCGTACTGCATGCCGCCCGAGGGCCTGGACTGGATGCCCGACCCGCTGCTGCTGACCGATGCCGAACTGATCCGCCTGATCACCATCGCGGTCGAGCGGCTGGGCGTGGACGAGGTGCGCTTCACCGGCGGAGAACCGTTGCTGCGCAAGGGTCTGGAGGACATCCTCGGCGCCACTACCGCGCTGCGGACGGCGTCCGGCGCCGTGCCGCAGACGGCGCTGACCACGAACGGGCTCGGCCTCGACCGCCGTGCCCCGGGCCTGGTCGCGGCCGGGCTGCACCGGATCAACGTCAGCCTGGACACCCTGGACCGGGCCCGGTTCGCCCGGATCACCCATCGCGACCGGATGAACGACGTGCTCGCCGGGCTGCGCGCCGCCACCGACGCCGGACTCGACCCGGTGAAGATCAACACCGTGCTGATCCGCGGGGTGAACGACGACGAGGCGGCCGACCTGCTGCGGTGGGCGATCGGGCACGGGTACGAGCTGCGGTTCATCGAACAGATGCCGCTGGACGCCCAGGGCGCCTGGGACCGCGACGAGATGGTGACCGCCGCGGAGATCCTCACCGCGCTGCAGGCCGAGTTCACCCTCACCCCCACCGGCGCGGCGGCGCGGGGAGCCGCACCCGCGGAGACCTGGCTGGTGGACGGCGACGCCGGGCTGACGCCGTCCGGCCGGCGCGCCCGGGTCGGGGTCGTCGGCTCGGTCACCCGCCCGTTCTGCGGCGACTGCGACCGCACCCGGCTCACCGCCGACGGGCAGGTGCGCACCTGCCTGTTCTCGCGCACCGAGACCGATCTGCGGGCGCTTCTGCGGGCCGACGCGGACGACGAACTCATCGCCCGCGCCTGGCGCACCGCCATGTGGGGCAAGTTCGCGGGCCACGGGATCGACGACCCGTCGTTCCTGCAGCCCGACCGGCCGATGAGCGCGATCGGCGGCTGAGCCGGGCGTGAAGGTGACGGTGCGCTACTTCGCCGGGGCCCGGGCGGCGGCCGGCGTCGAGGAGGAGACCATCGATCTCGAGGGCTCCTCGCCACGACCGGTGCCGCCCACCCTGGCCACCCTCAGCGCTGTGCTGTCCGAACGGCACGGGAGCGCGCTCACCCGGGTCCTGGCCGCCTGCAGCTTCCTGCTCGACGAGGTGGCGGGCAGCCGCGAACGGCCGCTGTACGACGGAGCCCGGGTCGACGTGTTACCCCCGTTTGCGGGTGGCTGAGCCGATTCACCCCCTTCTGGCAGACTCGTGCCCATGCGCAGACCCTTCACCCAGGTCGACGTCTTCAGCGCCGAGCCGTATCTGGGCAACCCGGTGGCCGTGGTTCTCGACGGGGACGGCCTGACCGGCGAGCAGATGCAGGCCTTCGCCCGCTGGACCAACCTCTCCGAGACGACGTTCGTGCTGCCGCCCAAGGCCGCCGACGCGGACTACCGGGTGCGCATCTTCACCCCGGTGGCCGAACTGCCCTTCGCCGGGCATCCCACGCTGGGCACCTGCCATGCCTGGCTGGCCGCAGGGTCGGGAAGCCCCACCGACGGCCGGGTGGTCCAGGAGTGCGGGGTGGGCCTGGTCAGCATTCGCAGCACCCCGGAGGGCCTCGCCTTCGCGGCGCCCCCGCTGCTGCGCGAGGGCCCCGTGGCGGCCGCCGACCTGACCAAGGTGGCCAGGGAGCTCGGCCTCCGCAAGGCCGACATCGTCGATGCGCAGTGGGTGGACAACGGGCCGGGCTGGGTCGCCGTGATGCTGGCCGACGCCGACGCGGTGCTCGCCCTCACCCCCCGCGCGCTGACCCGGGACATCGGCGTGGTCGGTTTCCATCCCGAGGGCAGCCCCGAGCTCTACGAGGTGCGGGCCTTCTTCCCCAAGGACGGTCTGGCCGTGGAGGATCCGGTCACCGGAAGCCTCAACGCCTCACTGGCCCAGTGGCTGATCGGGACGGGCCGGGTGCAGCCCGGGTACGTGGCCGCCCAGGGCACGGCGCTCGGCCGCCGCGGCCGGGTCAGGATCGACGCCGACGATGCCGGAGTCATCTGGATCGGTGGGGACTGCACGACCTGCATCACCGGCTCCGTCGAGCTGTAGGCGCCCAGGCCGGAGCGGACTACGGACAGGCGACCCACTCGTCGGTCCCGTCGGCGAACACCTGCCGCTTCCAGACCGGGAGCCGGTGTTTGACCTCGTCGACCAGCAGGGCGCACGCGGCGAACGCCTCGTGCCGGTGGGCGGCCGACGCAGCGACCACGATCGCCGATTCGCCCACGGCCAGCTCTCCCACCCGGTGGGTCACGGCCACCGCCTCGGCGTCGGTGCTGCGCACCACCTCGGCCACGACCTCGGCGAGCACCCGGGCCGCCGTGGGGTGGGCGAGGTACTCGATCCCGGTCACCGGCCTGCCACCGTCATGGTCACGGACCTCACCGGAGAAGGTGACCACCGCGCCGGCGCGGACGTCGTTCACCGCCGCCTCGTGCGCCCGCACGTCCAGGGGCTCGGCGCTGATGCCGGTCAGCGCGACGCGGCGGCGCGGCGGGTGGATCCGGGAGGCGTCGCGCACCCGCGGCTCGTGCCGGTGCTCCTCGGTCAGGGCGGGGTGCGCCGTCGCGGGATCCGGGCGGACGTCGTCGCTCACCCCGTCAGCCTAGGCGCGCCGGGACGGCCGCGCCCCGGCGGCTGCCCCTAGCATGCGGGGATGCGGATCCGGCCCGTGCTCCTGCTTCCCAGCGCCCTGCTCGTCCTGCTCACCGGCTGCACCTCCGCCTCGCCCGACGGCGCGACGGCGGGCCCGGC
>JBAPWU010000183.1:0-2437 GCA_049283855.1 Kineosporiaceae bacterium | reverse complement strand
GGCCAGGACGTCGCGGATGGTCGCGTCCCAGTAGCTCCACTCGTGCGCGCCGGGGCCGAAGTCGGTGGTCACGTCGGCCCCGCGGGCCGCGGCGGCACCCGCGAACCGGCGGCCGTCCTCGATCAGCTCGTCCTCGGTGCCGCAGCAGAGGTACAGCCGGGGCAACGCCGCGACGTCCGCCTGGTCGAGCAGGTGGAACAGGTCGCTGTCCGTGCCGGTGATCTCCCGGCCGCCGAAGACCAGGTGCATCAGCTCGTCGCGATCCCCGCTCTCGCGAAGCCGGTTCACGTCCAGTGCGCCGGACAGGCAGGCCGCCGCGGCGAACCGCTCGGGCCGGCGCAGGGCCCAGCGCAGGGCCCCGTAGCCGCCCATCGACAGACCGGCGACGAAGGTGTCCTCGCGGCGGGTCGACACCTGGAAGAAGCCGCTGACGATCTGGGGCAGCTCGTCGGCGAGGAAGGTCCAGAACCGCCCGCCGTGGGCCTGGTCGGTGTAGAAGCTGCGGTGCACCTGCGGCATCACCACCGCCAGGCCGAGGTCCTCGGCGTACCGCTCGATCGAGGTGCGGCGCATCCACATCGAGTCGTCGTCGCTGAGGCCGTGCAGCAGGTAGAGCACCGGCGGCGGACCGGGCCGCTCGGCGGTGCTGGTTCCGATCCGGGCGGTCGTCACCTGCGGCAGGACGACGGTCATCGACGTCGCGAGCTCGAGCACATCCGAGAAGAAGTCACACCGGATCAGGGCCACGGCCACCTCCGCTCCCACCCTGCCACGACGCATCGTCGCCCGCCCTCCTCACCGGAGCGCATTTCCTGGTGGAAAGACTCAAGGATTCCGCCCGGAACTGCGCACCGGTGGATACCCGCCGAGCTGGCCTCCGCACCGGTGGATACCCGCCGAGCCGGCCTCCGCGCCGGCTCGCGAGCCCCTGGCTCAGCGCCACGCCGGCCAGAACCACGATCGCTCCGACCGGTTGATGCCAGGCCACGTGCTCACCCAGGAAGGCGATCCCGACGACGACGGCGACCACCGGCGTCAGGTACGTGACGGCGCTCGCGGTCGCCGAGCC
Source organism: Kineosporiaceae bacterium (assembly GCA_049283855.1). GTDB lineage: Bacteria > Actinomycetota > Actinomycetes > Actinomycetales > Kineosporiaceae > JADJPO01. The sequence continues at coordinate 1,368 of JBAPWU010000183.1, read as the reverse complement.
CGCTCGGCCGGGAACGCCACGGTCGTGACGGCCAGGGCCGTGGCACCCAGCACCAGGCACCCGAACGCCACCTCGACCGGGGTCAGGAAGCGCAGCCCGAGCTTGATCCACCAGAAGGAACAGCCCCAGATCCCCGCGAGCAGGACGAACGAGGCCTGCCAGGCCACCGCGGGCGCCCGCGCCCTCCCGGGGGGGCCGAGGCGCTCACGGCGCGGCCGGCACGGGTGGAGCCGAGGCGTGCGCCCACACCTGATGCGCTGCGTAGGAACGCCACGGGCGCAACCGGTCGGGGTCGACGGCTCCGGCCGCCGTTGCCGCCCGACGTAGCACCAGGTCTCCCGGCGGCCACACATCGGGGTCGCGCAGGGCTCGCAGCCTGACCTCGGCAACGGTCCACGGGCCCACTCCCGCCACGGCGAGCAGCCGCGATTCGACGTCCCGCGGGTCGGCACCGCCCGAGAGGTCGAGGTCCCCCCCGGCCACGGATCGCGCCAGCGCCACCACCGCGGCCGCACGCCGGTGCGGCACGCCGATCGCGCCGGCGAGTCGGCCGCTGTCCCAGGGGGCCAGGTCCTCGGCCCGCGGGAAGCGGCAGACGTCGTCGGTGTCGGTGTCGGTGTCGGTGTCGGTGTCGGTGTCGGTGTCGGCGTCGGCGTCGGCCGCGCTGTCGAGTCCACTCACCGTCCGCACCAGCCGAGCCCCGAGCCGCCCGGCGGAGGCGACACTCACCTGTTGCCCGAGCACGGCCATCACGCTCGCCCGGAAGGGGTCCAGGCAGGTCGGCACCCGGATCCCGGGGCGAGCAGCGACCAGCCCGCCGAGGAAGGCCTCCCGGGCGAGCACCTCGGCGATCGCCTCCGGCTGCGCATCGAGATCGAGCCAGCCCCGGATCGCCCGGACGTGCTCGAGCAGGTCACCCAGGCTGCTGACCTCGACACGGGCCACGACTGCCTCCTCCAGCCAGGTCACCCGCACCCGGTCGCCGTTGGGCAGCGCGGAGGCGAACCAGTCACGGCCATCCTCGACCCCCGTCCGGTCGACGCCCGGCACGGCGTGACGCCCGAGCCAGTCGAGCATCTGACCCGCGTCGTACGGCGATCGCCGGGCCAGCCGCAGGGTCAGCGACGAGGTTCCCTCCGCGGACTCGCCCGGCCCCCTGCTCCCGGACCCCTTTGCCCGGCGGAAGGCACTCGGCGGAGCGCCGAACTCGCGCACCATCACATCGTTGAACTGTCTGATGCTGGCGAAGCCGGCGGCGAAGGCGATGTCCGCGAGCGACAGGTCCGTCTGCTCCACCAGCAAGCGCGCCGTCTGCGCCCGGCGCGTGCGAGCCAGCTCGAGCGGCGAGGCGCCGGCATGCCGATGGAC
>JBAPWU010000182.1:0-2195 GCA_049283855.1 Kineosporiaceae bacterium | reverse complement strand
GGCCGGAGGTGATCAGGGCGCCCAGCACCGCGTCGGGCGTCCCGCGGGCGATGTCCACGGTGCCGCTGGTGTCGTCCTCGAGCGTGGTCAGGGCGTAGCCGCACTGTGCATCGGCCTCGGTGCAGCCGAGCCGGCGCATCGCGGGCAGCTCCACGCCGCGTTGCTCGACGTGCAGCCTCAGGGCACGGTCCATCAGTTCGTCGCCGTCCGGCGGCGCGCCGAGCGCGGCGTACCGGACGACGTCCTCCCTCGACGCCCGTCCGACGGTGACCGGAACCCCGAACTCGAGCTCGATCTCGTCGGGCCGCAGTGGCACGGTGCGGGTCATCGCGTTCTCCTCACTGCACTTTCGCCCAGGACAGCTCCCGCCCCGTGGCGTCCAGCACGTGGATGCCGCACGACTGGCACGGGTCGAAGGAATGGATCGTGCGCAGCGGCTCGAGTGGCGCCGCGGCATCGACCAGGGGGTGTCCGCCCGCGAGCGCTTCCTCGTAGGGACCACGCTGGCCGAGCGCCCGCCCCGAGCCGTTCCAGGTGCTCGGCACCACGGCCTGGTAGTTGCCGATCTTCCCGTTCTCGATCCGCACCCAGTGGCTCAGCGTTCCCCGGGCCACCTCGGCGAAGCCGACCCCCTTGCAGGAGGCGGGCCAGGTCGAGGGCTCCCACTTGTCCGGGTTGAAGGTGGCCACCTCGCCGGCCTTGATCCCGGCCACGAACTCGTCGAACCACCGCTGCAGCTGGCGGGCCAGGATCAGCGCCTCCACCGCGCGCCCCAGGATTCGCCCGGCGGTCGAGTTCAGCTGTTGCGGCTTCAGGCCGAGCGTGCGCAGGATCGGGTCGAGCACCTCCAGCGTCTCCGGATCCCGCTGCACATAGGCCATCAGGATCCTCGGCATCGGGCCGACCTGCATGGCCTTCCCGTCGTAGCGGGGCGACTTCGAGAACGTGTAGCGCTCGCTGTCGGCCAGCCAGCTGTACGGCGGGGTGGGGCCGGTGTACTTGGGGGTCGTCTCTCCCTCCCACGGCCGCAGGCCCTTGTCGCCGCCACCGCTGTAGGCGTACCAGCCGCTGGTGACGTACTCCTCGATCTTGTCGAGGTCGAAGTCGATGACGTTGGTCAGGTTGCCGTTCAGCAGCACCCCGGGCGTGAACCCCGAGCCCTTCGGGTATCCGGGCCCGTTGTAGCCGGCCTTGCCCAGCGCCAGGTAGTTCGGGCTCGACCGGCCGATGTCGGCGTAGTCGGCGTAGGCACCGAGGATCGCGATCACATCGGGCACGAAGACGTTCTCCACGAACGTCTTCGCCTCGGTGATCATTCCCTGGATCTTGTCGAGCTTCACCTGGTTGATGGTGATCTCGTGATCCATGTTGATCGGCGAGGCCATCCCACCGACCAGGAAGTTGGGGTGCGGGTTCTTCCCCCCGAACAGCGTGTTGATCCGGATCATCGAACGCTGCCAGGTGAGCGCATCGAGATAGTGCGACACGGCCATCAGGTCGAGTTCGGGGCTGAGCCGGTAGTCGGGATGGGCCCAGTACCCGTTGGTGAAGATGCCGAGCTGGCCGGAGTCGAGCACCTTCGTCAGCTGCTGCTTGACCTGATCGAACCGTGGTCTCGAGTTGAGCGGGTAGTGCGGCTCCAGGGCCGTGGCCGCCTGCGCCGCCTTGGCCGGGTCGCCGGTGGCCGCGTTCACCACGTTGACGAAGTCCAGGGCCTGCAGGTGATAGAAGTGGATCACGTGGTCCTGCACGATCTGACTGCCCAGCACCAGGTTCCGGATCAGATCGGCCGCCTTGGGCACCGGGTAGACCACGGCGTCCTCGACCGCACGCACCGACGCGACGGCATGCACCACGGTGCACACCCCACAGATCCGCTGCACGAACGCCCAGGCGTCCCGGGGGTCGCGATCCTTGACCACGAGCTCGATCCCCTTGAACTGGGTGGTCTCCGCGTAGGCATCGGTGATCGTGCCGCCGTCGGTCAGCAACTCCATCCTGAGGTGACCCTCGATCCGGGTCACGGGATCCAGCACGATGCGCGTGGTCACGGTTGCGGCTCCTCACCGGGAGAGTCGGATGAACCCGGCCGATCGGACGGCGTCGGCGCGGACGACGTGGGCTCGGCCGCCACCTCCGGGGGCGTGGTCACCCGGGGCGGGGGCGCCGGGGGCCCCCCGCGCGCCGTCCGGGTA